>JBLIND010000032.1:0-28020 GCA_047639095.1 Candidatus Omnitrophota bacterium
CCTCGAACATTTTATGAAGGATCGATTCTAAGCGGCTTATCTGCTGCTTGTCTGCTGCTTGTCTGCTGCTTATCTGCTGCTTATCTGCTGCTTATCTGCTGCTTATCTGCTGCTTATCTGCTGCTTGCCTGTTGCTTCCCTGTTGCTTTGACGGTATTTCTCTTATGGATATGGACGCCATTTTTCATGTACATCGCCAAGTGGTCGATCACATCGACCAGGACCTTCGCGAACCCATGCTCTCCGGAGCGCGCATGCTCGTCGATTGCCTGAACGCCGGGGGCAAGATCCTCATTTGCGGCAACGGCGGAAGTGCCTGTGATGCCCAACATATCGCAGGCGAGCTCGTAAACCGTTTTCTCGTGAACAGTCGGCCCTACGCGGCGCTGGCGTTGACCACCGATGCTGCGGTGCTTACTTCCTGTGGAAACGATTACGGTTTCGATCAGGTCTACGAGCGCCAGGTACAGGCACTCGGCAGAGTAGGCGATGTGCTCATCGCCATTTCCACCAGCGGCAACTCGGAAAACGTCCTCCGCGCGTGCACCACCGCCCGCCAGATCGGCATGAAGAGCCTCGGCTTGCTCGGCGGCGACGGCGGAAAAATTTCATCCCTTGTTGATCTCCCGCTCACCATCAGCTGCACGCGGGAGGTGCCACGTATCCAGGAAGGGCATCTGCTCATCCTGCATGCACTTTGCGAATACATTGAAGAAACCCTGGAAAAGGAATAACGATTTATGAGTGATATTCAGTTAGTAACCGTGGGCTCCATCGGCATCGATACCATCGAAACGCCAACCGAAAAACGCGAACGCATCCTCGGCGGTTCCGCGAGCTACGCCTGCGCCGCATCCTCCTTTTTTGCCCGGACCGGTATGGTCGGGGTCGTTGGAACCGACTTCCCAAGCGACTATGTCGAGCTCTACAAGAAGTTCGGCATCTGCCTGGAAGGCCTGCAGACCGAAGAAGGCAAGACCTTCAGCTGGAGTGGGGTCTATCACGAAAACATGGACGATCGAACCACCTTGGAAACCCACTTGAACGTGTTCGAACACTTTGCCCCGAAGTTGCCGGCGGCCTATGCGGATGTTCCTTACCTGTTTCTCGGGAATATTCACCCGCTGTTGCAGTTGGACGTCTTGAACCAGGTGAACAATCCCAAATTCACCCTGGTGGATACCATGGACCTGTGGATTAATATTTCCCGCGATGAGCTCGATGCGGTTGTGGCCAAGGTCGATATGTTGACCTTGAATGAATCCGAAGCGCGGCTTTATACCGATAAGCACCATCTGCTGGATGCGGCGCCTGCCTTGCTCGAAAAAGGTCCGCAGTATGTGTTGATCAAAAAAGGTGCACACGGTTCGGTGCTCTTCTCAAAGTCTGGTGATGTTTTTATTATCCCCGCCTTCCCGGTTCGTAACGTGAATGATCCCACCGGCGCGGGCGACTCGTATGCCGGGGGCCTTATGGGGTACCTGGCCCAGCAGGATGATATCAGCGATACGGCACTGCGTAATGCGATGATGTACGGGGGCATTACCGCCTCCTTCGGGGTGGAGAAATTCAGCCTCGAACGCCTTGAAGAAATCAGTATGACCGATGTGGAAGGCCGGGCGGATATCTTCCGCAAAATGGTCGACATTCCCCAGTAGTTGCCTGTGTAAACGGGGAAGCAGACGCTCCCGGGTTTGCCCGCCGGTTTTGGGGGCCGTGAAAATCTCACAATCGGCCCCTGCAAGGTTGCCCTGGCTGATCCGCAGATGTATGTGGAAGGCTATGTATATCCGGCTTTTGATTTTCTTTGGATTTCCCCTCTCCTGTTTCGCGGCGCCCTTGACGCTCGAGGAGTTTCAACGGCTGATCGTTCAGACCCATCCGGCTTTCGCGTCTGAAAAGCTCGATGTTGCCGTGGCGGAGAAAAAGCGTGATGCCGCAAAGGGCGGTGAGGATTGGATGCTCTCTTCTTCTCCGTTCTACCGCACGGAAGAACCCGTAGCCAGCAGCACTTTCAGCCCAACGGAAGCCCAACGCTTTGGCGCCGACCTCGGCCTAAGCCGCGCGATCTGGGAGACTGGCGGGCGTATCGGGCTGTCCGTGAACTATGATTATACCGATCAGAAAATCCCTGCCATCGAGATTCCGGGCCTGCCGTCGGGCATGGGCCTGGTGACGGCTCAGCCTACGTTCCATCGCCATGCCGCGATCATCTCCTACCTGCACCCGCTCTTGAAAAATCGGAACGGGAATCAGGATCGACTGGTGTACGACCTGCGTGATTTGGACGTACAGTTGCTCGAGCTCCAGACGCTCGAAAATCGCGAAGAGCTCTTGTTGCAGATGAGCAGCAAGTACCTCGATTGGGTGAACCTGTTTGAGCAGGTGCGGATCAGTCGTCAGCGCGAAGCGCTCTCGCTGGATCAGTTTGAAGAAACCGAACGCCGTCGCGACCAGAACCTCGTGGACGAAGTCGATGTGCTGCGAGCAGAAAACGGCGTTCAAGTGGCGCGTCAGCGTACCGTGTTGACCCATGCCCGAGCGCTTGCGGTCCTGCGCGAGTTGGAGATCCTGATTGGCCTGGAAGCGGATCCGACGCGCGAGCCGGGTTTTGGCTTATACGAAAGTCGGGAGCATCCGGTCGTCGAAGCATCCTGGTATGCCTCCGCTCGTCCAATGCGCGCGTTGGATGTGTTGCGAGACCAGGTGAGGCGTCGCCTGCTCTCCCTGGAGGACGGCGAAGAGGCGCAATTGGACCTCGCGCTTTCCGGGGGCCTCGTCAGTGGCGATGACACCTATGGCGACAGCACCCGCTTCAATCACCCCGAGGCCCAGATCGGTCTACAGTTTTCGGTTCCCCTGGGCGGCCGCACGGTGAAGCGCGAGGCGGAAGCCGCCCTGCTCGAACTGCAAAAGGTCCGAAAACAGGAGGAATATGTCGAACTCCAGCTCAAAGCGGCCCTCGAGAACGTCCAGATTCAGCTAGGAGAGCTGGAGAAGGTCCTTGAGCTGAATCGTAAACAGATGACCGCGGCCAACAAGCAGACCGTCGAGGAGTTGAAGGCTTACGATCAGGGGCGAAGCCCTTTAACCTTCGTCATCCAAAGCCGGGACGGCGAGGCGCAAGCCGCGAATCTCTACGCAGAGAACGCCCTGCAGTACCAGAAGCTCCTGTTGAACTATCTCGCGCTCACCGACACCCTGCTCAGCGAGTAGGACCGCTCCGGCATTGGACCAATTTTTCATTGGCATTCGCAGGAGAATGCCCAAACCTCCTGCCATGCAAAAAATTCTACTCACCGGTGCCAGTGGCTTTCTCGGAACAGCCATCTCGAATGTGTTCAGTGACGACTACGATCTGATTCGGCACACTCACACCCGGGGAGGGGATGGACATGTCGCGGCCGACCTGCGGGATGCGGATGCATGCCGACAGCTCGTGGAGGAGGTTCAGCCGGATGTGTTGATTCATCCCGCCGCTTACCGCGATCCCGATTTCTGCGAGTTGAACCCGGAGGAATCGAAACGCCTGAACGTCGACAGCGTGGAGCATCTCCGCGCGGCCCTGCGGCCGGATGCCTTGCTGATCTACGTGAGTTCCGATTATGTTTTTTCCGGCGAGAACCCTCCGTATCGCGAAGTGGATCCCGCTGGCGCGGTAAACTTGTATGGACGCCAGAAAATGGCCGCGGAACAACTCGCCGCACAGCATCCCCGACATTTGATTCTGCGCATGCCTGTGCTCATCGGCCAGGATCCCGTCGACACGCCGGGCTTCATTACCAAGATGGCCCAGGCCATTCGGGATAAAACACCGCGTGCAATTGATGACGTCCTGATGCGTTTTCCTACGTGGACCGATGACGTCGCACGTGCGATTCGTTTTCTGATCAACGCAGACCAGCAGGGTGTGTTTCACTGCTCCAGTGAAGTCGGGGCCACCACCTATGCCTTGCATCAAATGCTCGCCCAACACCTGGGAGAAGATATTCAACACCTGACCCCATCCAGTGAGGTAGTCGTGCGCCCGGCCCCCCGTCCACGCGACGCCCAACTCTCACCCGCAAAACTCAACGCACTGGGGTTCCCTGGATTCCACTCATTAGCTGAAGTTCTAGAATCATTACATATCTAACAAGTCGTGCCGACGTGCAGGTGCGGCATCTACATTAGCCACCAGTGGCGTATGGATAGCCGTTGAATGTTCTGAGAAGGCTGGCTTAAGATCTGCTTTCTTTCTCAGGGTGATGAAGAACAAACGGTCAGTCGACCACTGCGTGCTGGGGTGTATCGCGGTGGTTTTATACTTGGCATTCGTGGTGCAATGGGTGCAGTTCACGTCATGTGATCATGACGTGCCGCCACCGGTGTATTTTGACTTCGAGACCGCACGCGTGCCCGCTTCCCCCATGATCTACCCGGCGACGATTCCGGTCAGCTATGTAAGTGATGTAGGGCCTTCCGCTGCCGAGTTACTCGTCGATGCCATGATTCAGATCGAATCGAATGGCGATCCACTTGCTGTAGGTTCTGCTGGCGAGCGGGGCTTGATGCAGATTATGCCCGCGACCTGGAAGGAAACCACCAAGCGCATGTATAAAAAACCGGCGCCTTTCGCGAAGGCCTTTGATCCGGACCTGAATCGCGAAGTGGGCACGCGGTACTTGAGCGATATCCAGCGGTGGCTTTCCCATTACAGCGAGCAATGGGATTCGGATCTGCGCTCGCTGATTCTCGCTTCATACAACGCGGGCTTCACCGCCGTTTCCGAGCGCGGTTTCGATGTGAGCCGCATGCCGAAACAGGTCCAGGAATATGTGCGTCGCTGCAGTGAGGAGCACGATGATTCCATGCATATCGTCATCGAGCCGACCGTGCTTGCGTTGGTCGAGTAAGCAGGCTCCGTAAGTCTCGCACACCTGACACGTTATCCCGAAGGGATCGAACTCCAGAGCACAGGGTCGTAGACCCTGTGTTTGCCGTAAGCATTCAAAAGAATTCTGAACGGATTCAACCGGTACTCCTCTGCGCTTCCGATCTACGCAGAACGCATTTTGCCCCTGCGCCTTGGATCACTTCGTGATCGGAGACTGCGACGCAACGCTTTAATTGAAACCGCTACAGCTAGAGGATTTCGCCGGGTTTCAGTTCTGCTGCATTTGGATATCGCTCGGCCCAGGCCGCTACCGCCGCGCTGAAGGCTTCGACTTGCTGCGCGGCTTCTCCGGTCAGCTGTTCGGCGTGGGCGAGAATGGTGGTGATCTGCTCAAGGCTTAATCCGAGGCGTTCATCACCGGCCAAGCGTTCAGCGAGATCATTTTCCTTAATGACGCCGTTCCGCAGATCCCGCACCGTCGCCACTGCGTGTTCCTTGATGGCTTCATGAGCGACTTCGCGGCCGGCTCCGGCTTTCACCGCTTCCATCATGATCGTGGTCGTCGACAGAAAGGGCATGTAATAGGCGTTTTCGCGGGCGATTACCGCCGGAAAGGCTTCCAGCTGGTTCAGCACAACGAGGCAGGTTTCCAGGAGACCGTCGATGGCAAAAAAAGCATCTGGCAGCATCACGCGACGGACCACCGAACAGGAAACATCGCCTTCGTTCCAGAGATCGCCGGCCAGCCCCGTCGCCATACTCACATAGCCGCTGAGGATGACCTGAAAACCATTGATCCGCTCGCAGCTGCGACTGTTCATTTTATGTGGCATGGCGGACGAACCGGTTTGTCCTTTGGCGAAGCCTTCACTCGCCAGCTCGTGTCCGGCCATCAAGCGCAGCGTCTTGGCAAAATTGGACGGTCCACTGCCGATCTGGAAGAGGGCGCTTACGACTTCAAAATCGAGGCTGCGTGGATAGACTTGGCCGACGTTCGCGAGTACTGCCGGAAACCCGAGGTGCTCGACGAGCTTGGCTTCCAGTTTTGCGACCTTCTGGGTATCTCCGTTGAACAGGCTTAATTGATCGAGTTGCGTGCCTACCGGACCTTTTAAACCGCGCACCGGATAATGCCCGATCAGGTATTCCAGATGCTGGACGGCGATGATTAATTCCTGGCCCCACATGGCGAGACGTTTACCCAGCGTGGAAGGTTGGGCTGCGACGTTGTGGGTGCGGGCCGTAATCACCAGGTCCTTATATTTTTCGGCTTCCCGCGAGAAGGCCATGAGCACCGCGATACTCTTGGCTTTGATCAATCGCAAGGAGCGTAAAATCTGAAGCTGTTCGACGTTCTCGGTCAGGTCACGGCTGGTCATGCCTTTGTGTATGTGTTCGTGACCGGCAAGCGCGCAGAATTCCTCAATCCGAGCTTTCACATCATGACGCGTAATGGCTTCACGATCACGGATCGAGTCGAGGTCGACCTGGTCCTTCACGCTCTCATAGGCCATGATGGCCTCCGCCGGAATATCCAGGCCGAGCTCGCGCTGGGCGATCATTACCGCCAACCAGAACTCCCGTTCGAGGACGACTTTTCCCGAGGAGGACCAGATCTTCTGCATCGACGGGCTGGCGTAACGCTCTGCTAAAATGTTGGGTATGATTTCCATGCCGGGTGAAATATCAGGTAGGAGCGCGTTGTGGAAGCCTTTGTGTGGGTGAATTCGGCCTTACACGCATGGGTATTCGGTATTTCAGCCGCGTCTCGTTTCTGATAACAGTCTATGGATGATCCGTAACCCGCTACGCTACCCATGAGCCGCCCATGCATATTTTTTGACCGCGATGGGGTGGTCAACCTCGCACCGTCCGCGGATGAATATTATGTGCTCTCGCCCGAACGCCTGTTCATTCAGCCCGCCTGGTTGGACGCCCTGGCGATTGCCAATCAAAAAGGATATGCGGCGGTCATCGTCACTAATCAGAAATGTGTGCACAAGGACCTGCTCACGGATGCGGAGCTCGAGGGCATTCACCAGGTGGTTTGGGATGCCGTGCACACTCGCGGCCTTGTGCTGGACGGCATCTACAGCGCGACCCGGGGGGATGAAGATCCGGATGCCAAACCGAAGCCCGGCATGCTCTTGAAAGCGGCGGCGGAACATGATCTCGATCTCCAGCGTTCCTGGATGATTGGAGACTCGGAGCGGGACATCGAAGCCGGGCGACGTGCCGGTGTGGCGGAGACGGTGTTGATCGGTCTGGACTTTACCCTGGAGGCTCTGTGCGAGCGCTTAGCAGAAAAGCTTTAACCAACGTGATCTGGTATGCGGCCTTTATCGGTGTGGTCGTCTGGCTGGTTTCGATCATTCCTTTGCTGACCACGACGGTGCCCGGAGGCGGAATGATCGGTACGCTGCAGGGGCAGGGGGTAAGCCTGATGAAAAGTATGTTTATGGCAGATGGTGTTGATCTACGTGGTGTTCGTTTGCCGGATGGCCAGTTCGACACCGCGACCCAGTACCTCGAAGCCCTCCTTGAAGCCGGTGCGTTGGATTCATTAGACGGCTACGTCGACGCGCGTGGCCAGTCGCGCTGGTGTATCATCGAAGGCTTGCGTGAATCGCCGGAAGCGCTTCCCTGGTTGTTCTCGACGAATCTGTTCATCGGCCGATTGGACGAAGAGATCGGGGCCGATGATGTCGGCCCGCTACTCGGGTCGGGTCGCGGCGTTGTGGTCGTTTACCTGGATCGTTGCTTGCTCATGTCGCCCGGGGATCTCGCTTTCAAAGGCTTGTGTAAGGGGTACAGCAATCGGGTGCTGCGACCGTGATGAATGCGTTCACGGTCATCACCCCTGAAAGCGAAGCCGAGCTGGAAGCCTACTATGCGCTTCGCTATGAGACCTTGCGCAAACCCTGGAACCAGCCGCCTACGGCCAACCAACCAGAAGATGACGATACAGCCAGCCACGTTGCCGTCCGCGACGCGTCCAACGGAACGCTTGTTGCAGTGGCCCGCCTGCATTTCAACTCGCCCGACGAAGCCCAGATCCGGCTCATGGGAGTCGATGTCCTCTATCGAGGCCAGGGCCTCGGTCGTATGCTGATGGAGCACCTGGAGCAAGTCGCCCAGGCACAGGGCGCTCACCGGGTCATTCTTCACGCGCGCGATTACGCCGTCGGATTCTACGAAAAACTCGGGTACACCTCCGTCGAACTCTCGTATCTGCTCTTCGATGAGATCCAGCATATCCTCATGCGTAAAGTGTGGAGCTAAGCCCTGGGAGCGCGGGCATCCTGCCCGCCTTTAACCATCCATGCATGCGTTGCTTTGAGGCTGCATCTCCTTTTACGCTTCATCCTCACATCACCGTAGATTTTTGCCCCAACATCCGCTAGGAAAATAACATGTCTGCCGTACCTCCATCCCGGACCTCATCGAAAAAGGTTGTCTTCAACCTGGTCATCCTCCTTTTCCTGGCCGGTTTTGCCGAGCTGGGTACCTATCTCATCTTCAAGCGCATGGCCTGGCGGTTCACGTTCAACGACCCGAAGGTCCACGTGAAGACCCAGACAGAGATCGACAGTGTGCGTCCCTTGTTTGACCCCGACCTCGGGTTTGACCGCTTGCCGAATGGGCGCACCCTCGTCCACGATTACGGGACAAGCCGCATCACCACCTACGGCGATTCCTACACGGAAGGGGATGAAGTTCAGGACCATGAAACCTGGCAGACCTACCTCTCCTCGAACCTCCAGGCCAACGTCTTGAACTACGGGCTGAACGGATATGGGACCGATCAGGCCTACCTGCGGTTTAAGAAGTATCATCCGAAGCTGAAAACCGAAGTCGCTGTGCTCTGCCTGATCACCGAGAACATCAATCGCTGCCTGAATGTGTATCGTCCGTTCTATGCCGCAACCAGCGGGGCCTATCTTCCCAAACCACGTTTCCTCCTCAAGGATGGAGGAAATGTGTTGCTGCCGAATCCCTTACACAGCGCCGCGGAGCTGGATCGGTTGAAGGATCCCTCGTTCTTTGAAGAGATGGGCAAGCATGATCGCTGGTACAATATCGATGGAAAGCCGGAGTTTGCTTTTCCCTACCTGCGGTTGTGGGGAAGTCCGTATATCTGGACCGTGCTGAAGTCCCAGCGCGAGGGCGCTGAATTAAAGCAAGTCAACTTACGCCCTTGGGAGGTCGATACCTGGAAGGATTCCGAAGCCCAGGCGATCATGTTTAATATCTTCTCGGACTTTGTTGCGGATGCAAAAGCGATGGGCGTGACACCGGTCATTGCGGTCATCCCGATGAAAAAGGAGGTCGTCGCCGCAGCAGAAGGCGGGGTCGTCGAGGACATTGCGATCATCAGCAAGGAATGTGAGGAAAAGGGCTACGCTTTTTTCAATGGCTTGAATGCCTATCTCGCAGCGGTAAAGGCTGGCGCGCCACCGGAATCCCTGTACGTTCTGCACCATCCGTCAGCCGAGGGGAACCAGGCATTTGCCCGGGACTTCGCGGCTTTTCTCCAACCGCTTCTCGCCCCCTGAGCCGTATATGAAAAATATCCTGATCTCCTTTCTCCTCCTCTGCGTCGCTTCGAGTCGTGCAGACGAAGCACCCATCAGTCGGATCTCCTTCGGCTCCTGTATCCGCCAAACCAGTCCGATGGAATTCTGGCCCGGCATCGAGCGCGCGAATCCTGAGCTCTTTATTTTTCTCGGGGACAATATTTACGGCGACACCCGCGACATGAAAAAGCTGGAGCAGACCTATGGCGTTCTCGGTGCGCAGCCCGGCTTTCAGCGCCTGCGGGAGAGCGCCCACGTTCGGGCGATCTGGGATGACCATGACTACGGCGAAAACGATGCCGGCGTGGAATATCCCATGAAGAAAGAGGCCCAGGCGATCTTTCTCGATTTCTGGAAGGCGCCCGCAGACGATCCCCGTCGCTCACGTGAAGGCATTTACACCTCCGAACTGTTTGGCCCCGTCGACCAACGGATTCAGCTGATCAATCTCGATACACGCTACTTCCGGAGTCCCTTGATAAAGCGAGGTGGCAAAGGCAAAGATATCGAAGGCTCCACCGGTCCCTATACGGTTAATCCCGATCCGACCACGACCCTCTTGGGGGCGGCCCAATGGGCCTGGCTGGAAGAGCAGTTCAAACAGCCCGCGCGCCTGCGCATTATCGCGTCGAGTATTCAACTCGTCGCAAATGATCACCACTGGGAAAAATGGGGCAACCATCCCCATGAACGCGAACGCATGTTTCAACTCATCCGGGACAGCAAAGCGGAAGGTGTACTTTTCCTGAGTGGCGATCGGCATCGCGGCGAGATTTCAGTCTATGAGGACGACATGCCGTATCCGCTGTTCGACATCACCGCGAGCAGTCTGAATACAAGCTCCGGCTGGCGAAACGAAATCAACCGCCATCGTTATGGGTCGCTCGTCTTCTTCGAGAATTTTGGCTGCATCGAGGTCGACTGGACGGTGGAGGATCCCGCGGTCACTCTGCAGCTCCGCGACGATCAGGGCAAGGTCGTGGTCCAGGTGGTTCGGCCCCTAAGCGCGTTTTCGCCTGGGCGGTAACCGTCGGCCAGGCCCTGTCCCACACGGCATGGTTTTGCCCGATGATCAGGCCGCTCCAGCGTTCCCCTTGGTTGACCTTCATGGTAGAGCCTATATTTGTTCCCCTCCACGACGTATATTCCGAATATGCCCTTTCGATTTATAGTCTGCTCCCTTTTCTGGTTCACCGGCCTCCTGTCCGTGCTGCGGGGCGCCTGTGTCCCTTGCGTTGATGGCCTTGCCGGGGTCTACCCCTGTTACCAGGTAGACTTGCTGGCGCGGGTGATCGACGCCCACATGGGCAGCAACGGACGCGAGCTCAACGATCTGTGGGGATGGACGGATCCGGTCACCGGGACCGAGTATGCGCTCGTCGGTCTCGCAGATGGCACGTCCTTCGTCGATCTGAGCGATCCCGAAAGTCCCGTTTATATCGGAAAACTGCCCACGCATATTGGCGGTCCGGTGGTCTGGCGGGATATCAAGACGTACGCTGATCATGCATTTATTGTGGCGGACCACACGGGCGAGTTGCTGCATGGCATGCAGGTTTTTGACCTGAATCAATTGCGCGCCGTGACGAATGCGCCTGTGATTTTTGCCGAGACCGCCCATTACGGAAACTTCAGCCGCGCACATAATATTGTCATCAATGAAGAAAGCGGGTTCGCCTATGCGGTCGGCCTGGATGCGCCGGGAACCACCTGCAATGGTGGACTCCATATGATCGATATTCGCGATCCGGTTAATCCTGTTTTTGCCGGCTGCTTCAGTGGCGATGGCTACACGCATGACGCACAGGCCGTTATGTATCTAGGCCCGGATACCGTCTACGCGGGGCGGGAAATTGTTTTCGCCTCGAATGAGGACACCCTGACCATCGTGGATGTGACCGATAAATCCAATCCGGCCATGCTCTCACGGACGGGCTATGCTGGCGCTCGCTATACTCATCAATGCTGGGTCACCGAGGACCATCGCTTCCTCCTCATGAACGATGAGGATGACGAAAAAAAAACGGGGGTGAAAACGCGCACTCACATCTGGAATGTGGAAAACCTGGATGCACCGATCCACCAAGGCTTTTTCGAGCATACCACTGCCGCAATCGATCACAATTTGTACATCCGGGACCGCTTTGCCTTCATGGCCAACTACACCGCGGGTTTGCGTATACTCGATCTCACGCGCATTGACGAAACCGTACTCAAGCCGGTGGCCTATTTCGATTCACATTACACCTCGGACGCGGCGGCCTTCAGTGGCGCGTGGAGTGTCTATCCCTACTTCCAAAGCGGGGTGGTCCTCCTGTCCGACAGCCAGTTGGGCTTGTTTGTACTGAAACCTCGCCTGGACGAAATCCCGGATAACCGCCTGACCGTGCGCCAGGTCGCGAGCGAAAATCCCCTGGTCAGCACCAACTGCCCAAGCATCGATTTGATCATTGAAAATACCGGCACTAACGAAGCGGTGGATGTAACAGTAAGCTACGATATTGATCCATACTCGTTGGAGCTCATTGACCAGTTCGATGCGGGGGAGGGCCCTCTGGATTTTGGCGGCGGAGCCATGAACCAGGTCGAGCATGTACTTCCGTACAACTGGCTCACGCTCGATGCACAGGGTGCCGCCACAGGGTGGGGGACCTACACCTCACGCGTGATGGATGCCAAACAGACCGTCGACTGGAATCAGCTGTCCTGGAAGCCAGCCTTGCCCTACGGCAAGGAGCTGGTTGCGAGTGCGCTCACAGACTACGGCTATCCGGGGGTGCCCGTGTTCGGCTCGGTCGTCTTTCACCTGCATCCCACCGAGGGCGGTTTCGGGCAGGGCAAGTCCGGGGCGAATCTGATTTTCCACCTGAACGAATCACCGGCCACGAATGGCGTGCTCGTCGTGGATGCCTCGGGTCGGGGCAATCACGGATCCTTCGATACCGGAGGCGATTTGGATGTGCATTCGCTTACCGGGAAGTTTCATTCCGCGATCGCGTTTGATGGGGATGACCGCATTCTCTTCGATGCCCCCCTCATGTATACCAACGGCCTCGAGCTCGCGCTTAGTTGCTGGGTGAAGACCGCGGCCGATGGCACCTTGCTGGCGCAAACGGCTGCGGGTGAAAGCAATCGCTTCGAACTCGCCATTATCAGCAACCGCCTCGCCTGGGTAAAAGATGACCTCATCCTCGTGCACGCGACGAACACGGTGACCGATGGCAAATGGCATCACCTGGCCGCCACGCGCGGCGCCTTCGGCGATGTTTCACTCTACTTCGATGGGGCATACGACACCTTCGGTATGGATACCAACAGCCTGCTGGAGACCAATGCCGTCCTCGCGGCTTCCGGTACAAATGCGTATTTTGTCGGCGTGATTGACGAGCTGGCGCTGTATCAGGTTTCCTTCACCGAGGATAACGTGCGGGAGTTGTACACCCGCGGCGTAAACCGGATCCTGTTCCAGTTGCGCAGCTCGGATGACCCCTCGTTCGCCGGTGTAGCCTTTGCCGGGCCGGGCGGGGTCACCAATACCTTTTTTTCCGAAGCCTTGAACCCCGGCGCCGGGCTTCCGGATTTTACGCTGTTGCGAAATCATCGGTACCTTCAGTATCGCATCCAGTTTGAAACCGATGATCCCAACTACACCCCGAAGTTGTTAAACGTCCGTCTCGGACCCGAGCATGTTGATCCGGCTACCGGCGCGGTCGCGCTCAGCCAGGGGGAAGTACGTTCCTATGATCCGCTGGAATTCAACCTCGGGGTGATTCCGGGTGGATCTAATGCTGTGATTTCCCTGAGGGTGTGCATGCCCACCAACACGTCCGAACAAGTGGGCTCGGAAGCGATCCTGAGCTGGATCTCGGCGGTGTCCGGGAATTCGCCGCTCACCAATACCTACACCCTGCTGGTCATCGATACGGATGGTGACCAACTGCTCGACTTTGTCGATCCCGATGATGACAACGATGGCATTCCAGATGTAAACGATCTGCCTGATTTGTCCGTCTCCATCGCGGCTCAACCGGAGCAGATTGTCGATGATCCCTCACTGACCTATTCGCTCACGGTAGCCAATGCCGGAACGGACACCGCCGATGCAATTAGCCTACAGGATTTGATTCCTGCGGATGTGCAGATCCTCGACTATCGATTGGTGCATCCGCATCTGGTTGCGATGTACGACTTCAACGAAGGTCCTCTGGAGGACGGGGGACTGCTGCTGGATCATTCCGGTCATGCCCGGCATGGGACAATTCATACGGGACTCCCCGGTGTCGATCAATCCATCGCAACCGTGCATGGCCGAGGCATCCAGCTCGACGGAGCGAACGACTATATCGAATTGCCCTCCTTTACGCTTTCCACCAATTATACGATCAGCCTGTGGTTTAATCACCAGAACATCGCCGATTCAAGTGTGCTGCTGAGCAAGGCCGACGCGCTTTCAAGCCTGGAATTTAACCTGGGAGTGTTTAATCGGAAAGTCTCTCTCCGCATCCAGTCAAATTTTAATACCGAGGCCTTTTCCCGAGCCGGTCCGCAGCATCTGGTCCTTTCCATCGTTGAGTCGAATGGGGTGTCACGTGTTACCACCTATCGGGATGGTGTCTTTCTCAACCGCATGGATGTCCTGGATGTGTTGGGTGACGTGTCCGGGGGAACGGGTTGGATCCTGGGTAAGATTGCGACAGCGAACGCTAATTATTTAGCTGCCATCATCGACCATCTTTCCTTTTTTGATGCCGCCTTTACGCCGGGCCAGGTCAGCCGTCTCTACGCACTGGGGCCCGTCGGACTACGGCAGACGGGCAGCGCATTGAGCGTGAATATGGGGCCCATCGATACTAGCGCCGTCTGGGGTTTGCAGCTCGATGCCGAAGTCCTTCCCGGTGCGGTGGGTATCCTGACCAACCTCGCCCAACTCGTGCTCCTGGAGCCCGATGCATCAAACATAAACCATTCCGCAACGAACATTCTTATCGTGGTGGATACGGATTCGGATGGCTCCGCCGATTTTGTCGATCTGGATGATGATGGCGATAGTATGCTGGACAGCCAAGAGCAAATCGCTGGAACGGATTCTAAGAATGCGGCATCCCGTCTGGCCCTGTTAATGTCGCTCTCTGGAGCTGCCGATCCGGTGGTCGGCTTTGATGCCGTGACCGGGCGCGTCTACCGCATCGAACGGCGCATGGTGCTCGACGCACTCGACTGGACGAGCGTGCAAAGTAACCTCACCGGCAATGGCTGGGTCCAATGGCCGCAGACCCATGACAACCTGCAGGCTTTTTTTCGGTTAGGGGTTGAAAAACAACCTTGATATACCGGTCTGCTCCTCCAAGGTGCGGGCATGGATATTATTGTAGTTGAAGACGATCCCATTGCCGCCCAGCTGCTGGTGGCTTCGATTGAGAGCCTGGGGCACCGGGTCACCTCATTTGGGAACGGACAGGATGCCTGGCATGCCTATAATAAAAATCCGACCCCGGTGGTGGCCAGCGACTGGAATCTGCCCCTGATGGACGGCTTGCAACTGACCGAGGCCATTCGCAAGCGCAAGTCCGGTTCCTATACCTACATTGTCCTCGTGACCGCGAACACCGGGAAGGAAAATTACCAGCGTGCGATGCAGGCAGGCGTCGATGATTTTCTCACCAAGCCGATTGACCAGAACCAGTTGCACATTCGCTTGAAAGTCGCCGAGCGTATTCTCGGGTTTCGCGCCGAGATTGAAGCGTTGAAGGCGGTGGTGCCGATTTGCAGTTACTGTAAGAAAATCCGCAAGGACGATCAGTATTGGGAACGCCTCGAGAAGTACATGGAAGAAAATCTCGAAAAATACATCAGCCACAGTATCTGCCCGGACTGTTACGTATCGATTGTCGAACCTCAATTTGAGGAACTCGAAAATCGTGGTAAAGATTTAACCTAAACTCCTTTTGAATATCAGTTTTATAAACGTTCCAGGATAGAATTATGGCACATGTAGTAACCGAACCTTGCATTGGGTGTAAGAACACCGTTTGCGTGACCGTTTGTCCGGTCGATTGTTTTCACGAAGATGAGCTCGCACTCTGGATCGATCCCGAAGAGTGCATCGATTGTGGGGCCTGTATTCCCGAATGTCCGGTAGAGGCCATCTTCGAGGAAGGTGATGTCCCGGCCAAGTGGACCGAGTACATTAAGATCAATGCCGAAAAGGCGCCTGAGTTGCCCGTGATCACCGAGCGCAAAGAACCGCTCAAAGAAACCTGATGGCCCCAGGCGTGTGCGATGGTCGCGCACGCAGGATAACAAACCGTTGTGGGAGGTCGCCAACCCGGCCCAGTGCTTTGCGATGCGTACCTGTATATTAGTCAGCTGGCTGGGCCTGCTTTCGCTTCATGCGGATTGGCTCCATTGGCGTGGGCCCCATCAAAATGGCATCCTCACCGACACCTGCTCGGATCTGCCTTCGCGCGAGGCCTGGCATATCGAAGCGGGGGCGGGCGGGAGTACCCCCCTGGTGGTGAAGGAGACGGCGTACGTGATTGGCTGGGCGAAGGGTCGCGATACGCTTTGCGCTCTGTCCACGTCGGATGGCCACGTCCTTTGGCAGCAAAGCTACGCATCACCGCGTTGGGCACGCTTCGCCAAAGGCGATCAATCGCTCTATTCCGGCACCACCGCCTCACCCGCCTATGATGCCGAGACCCGCTTACTGTTTACCCTCGGCGTCGATGGAGACCTCCATGCCTGGGATACAACGAAACAAGGCGAACAGCATTGGCACCTGAATCTGTACGATCAGTTCAAGATGGGACAACGCCCCAAGCCAACCCGAACCGGCCATCGGGATTACGGATTCACGACCGCACCCCTCATCTACGAAAACACCCTCATCGTCGAGGTCGGCTCTGAGACCGATGGCAACCTCATGGGCTTCGACAAACGAACCGGTAAACGCCTTTGGACATCCCGTAATCGTGACCTGGCAGGGCACACCGGGGGCCCGGTCTTCCTGCGCGTTGAGGGTGTGCCCTGTGTGGCCGTGCTGACCCTCTACGGCCTTCATGTCGCCCGCCTCGATGGCGGGCACGAAGGTGAAACTGTCGCGACCTACGAATGGAAAACCGATTACGCAAACAGCATCGCTTCCCCGGCCGTTTCGGGGGCATCGGTATTGATCACGTCCGCTTACAATAACAAGGCGATGCACCGTGTGGATATCTCACTGGCCAATGGGGCCACGAAAAAGTGGGAGCAGCGCGTCGCGTCGAAGATCTGCACCCCCCTGATTCACGAAGGCTTCGTCTACTGGGTTTCCGGGCAACGCGTCTGCCTGAATTTTGCCACCGGGGAGAAATTGTGGGCCGAAGGCAGCTACGGCGATGCGGGCTCGATGATCCTCGCCAAGGATACCCTGCTGGGTTTCGCGGATAAGGGAACACTCTTTCTGGCCGATGCCGACCCCCGAACCGGCCAGCAGGTTCGCAAGGAGCAGCGCGGCTACTTCCGCACCGAGGTCTGGCCGCACCTGGTCCTCTCCGATGGTCGCCTTCTCCTCAAGGATCGCGCCGGATTACTTCGCTGTTTTGATTTGAGTGCCCAGGATCCTGCCTCAGCTGTATCCCCTAAAGCGATCATCCAAGGTGAAATCATTGTCGACCTCTCGAAAGGATCCGATGTCCGCGCGGCCCTCCGTACTCGTGGGCAAGCGGCGCTCACCGACTCCGGGCACCTCAGCCTGGCGGGCGGGGCTTTTGTGCTGGAGGGATATAACCAGGCCTTGCTGGCGTCCTGCCGGGCCACGGGTCAGCTCACCATCGAGACCCTGATCGTGACCGATAACCTGACGCAGGAGGGGCCTGGTCGTTTGATCAGTTTTTCGGCGGACCCGTACAAACGGAATTTCACTCTCGGCCAGGAAAAAGATCAGCTCGTGCTCCGATTGCGTACCGCCGGATCGGATGAAAACGGCATGCGCAATCAAACCAATCTCTGCCGACTGACTGCAAAGAACATTCATCATGTCCTCGTCACCTATCGCTCGGGCGAGCTGGTTTGTTACCTCGATGGCACCTCCGTCCTCCACACGGACCGGATCCGCGGCGACTTCTCTAACTGGAGTCCGATGCATCTGATCATCGGCGATGAATGGTCCGGTGAGCGACCCTGGCAAGGCCACCTCCTGAACTTGAAAGTGGAATCGGATTTTGTCGAAGAGGCGGGAGCCATTCAGCGATTCGGGAATCGTCGAACCGGCCTCTGATAATGTGCTCGACCGTGTTCCGCATCGGTCTATAACCCTCAGATGGCTACGTATTCCGTCATCTTCAAAGCTGTGCTCATGGTCTTCGGGGTCATTGGGCTCGGCGTGTGGTTGCGGAAGGCCCGGATCATTCCCCACGAAGTTGATCGCCCGCTCAGTCGTTTGGTGATCATGATCTTTTACCCCGCGCTGATCTTCGACAAGATCGCGGGCAACCCCGGACTCGGCAATGATGGAAACCTGATCTGGGCCCCGATGATGGGACTTCTCACCGTGAGCATGGGTTACCTCATCTGCTGGCTGGTGGCGCCCTTGTTTGGCCTGCGTGAACGCAAGACGCGGGGGACCTTTTCCTTCACCACCGGCATGTACAATTACGGCTTCGTCCCCATCCCACTGGCGATGGCGCTGTTCGACGATCAAACCGTGGGGGTCATCTTCCTGCACAACATCGGAGTCGAAATAGGCCTCTGGTCCATCGGCCTCATCCTGCTCACCGGTCACTGGGAACCCCGTTCGCTGAAACGTCTGCTGAACATGCCTATCCTCGCCATCGTGTTGAGTGTGTCCTTGACTCTGCTATCCCTCGACACCTGGATCCCCGGTTTTCTCCGGGGCTCTATCACGCTGCTTGGTTCGGCCTCCATCCCGGTGGCGCTGCTGCTCATCGGCATGAGCATGGGGGAGCACCTCTCTTGCGGCATCGCGCGTTCCACTATCAAAGTCGGCGTCGCCGGCGTGCTGCTTCGTCTGGGCTTACTTCCGGTCCTGATGCTGACGCTCGCGTATTTCGTTCCCATGTCTGTAGAGCTGAAACGAATTGTCGCGCTCCAGGCCGCCATGCCCAGCGCGGTCTTTCCGGTGGTCCTCGCCAATGTCTATGGCGGTGATCCACGCACCGCCATCCGGGTCATTCTCGCCACCTCGGCGGTCAGCCTGTTTACGATTCCGATCTGGCTGTCGATCGGTCTGCAATGGTTAGGGGTGGGGATGTGAAGCCGGCCCAGCTCTGGAGCATCGGTATTAGCTTTGTCCTGCTGTTGGCGACATCCGCCTGGTTTTCCACCCGCTCGGTCTCTTGCACCTGGGCGCCGCTCGCGGGAAATCAGTCGGGGCCGTCCACGCGTAAACCGCTGGACATCAACAAGGCGACCTTCGAGCAGCTGGACGCGATTCCGTACATGACCCCACAAATGGCCCAGGGCATTGTCGAGGGCCAGCCCTGGCGATCCATAGACAAGCTGATCGCGGTCCGCGGGATCGGTGAGGTCACCCTCAATAAAATCCGGCCCTATCTCTATGTCGCAGATGCCCCCCTTTTGTGATACAAGCATGCAACCCTGTTGGAGACCGATTATGAAGACGATCCTTTGCCTGTTCCTGTTCAGCTTCCTTGCCGTGGCACACGCCGACAACTGGCCGGAGTACCGAGGCCCGGCCGGCACTGGCCACAGCGCCGAAAAGAATCTGCCGGTCACCTGGAGCGATGCCGACATCGCCTGGACCACCGAGCTGCCCGGGGAAGGGCAGTCCACCCCTGTCATCTGGGATGGCCGCATCTATCTGACCTATGCCAAGCCTGCAGGGGATAAGGTCTCCCGTCACGTGGTCTGTTTGAGCCGGGCCGACGGTACGATTGTCTGGGACAAGGAAGCTTCCGTGACCAGCGGCGAAAGTCTGCACAAGATGAATACCTGGGCCACCTCTTCCTGTGTAACCGATGGCAAACTCGTCGGGGTCTTTTTCGGGCGCGGCGGACTGCATGTCTTTGATGTCGACGGAACGAAAATCTGGTCCAAGGACTTAGGCGAATTCCCCGGCGCTTGGGGAACGGCCGGTTCGCCCGTTTTCCATGGCGACATGTTGATTCAGAATGGCGACGCCGAAGGGGCTTCTTTTCTCTACGCCTTCAATAAGCACGATGGTGCGCCCATCTGGAAAACCCTTCGCAACGAAAAGCCCAAAGGCGGCTGGAGTACGCCCATTTTCATCAAGGCGGGCGACCGGGAAGAGCTCGTGCTCAATGGCGAGTTCGGCGTGAAAGGCTATGATCCGGCCAACGGCAAGGAGCGCTGGTTCTGCGAAAGTTTCAACGGGCGCGGCACACCCATTCCTGCCTGGGGCAATGGCCTGCTCATCACCTTGAACGGCAAGCCCGGCGATCTCTACGCGGTGAAGCCGGGCGGCGGTGGAAACGTTACCGCAACCCACCGCGTCTGGAACGCCGAACGCGGGAGCAAAGCGCGTGACCTCGCCTCACCAATCCTCGTCGGGGATGTCGTATTTACCGTCAACATGGGCGGCTTCGGCGCGTGCTTTAACGTGACGGATGGAGAGCGCTACTGGGTGGAACGCCTGGGCGGAAATCATTCGGCTTCACCGATTGCGGCCAACGGTCTCGTCTACCAGCTCAGTGAAGAAGGCGAAACCGTCGTCCTCCGTCCCGGCAAGACGCTGGATGTCGTTGCGCGAAACGTCCTGACCGTCGAACGCGAGATTTTCCGGGCCTCGCCCGCTGCGAGCGAAGGACAACTCTTCCTGCGCTCAAACCGTCGGTTGTTCTGCGTTGGTAAACGCGGAGCGGAGTAAAGATGAAGCTCCTATACCTGGTCCTGCCGTGGCTCGCGGTGCTGGCCCTCTCGGCCGCCCAGCCGAATGTCCTCATCATCATGGCGGATGATTGCACCTTCAACGACCTCCCGGCCTACGGCGGCCAGAATGCCAAGACGCCGAACATTGATCAGTTGGTCAAAGAAGGCCTCACCTTTAATCGGGCCTATCTCGCCGAGGCGATGTGCCAGCCCTGCCGATCCGAGTTGTTCACCGGCCAGTATCCGATGCGCAACGGTTGTGCCTGGAATCATTCCGCCAGTCGCCCTGGCATCACCAGCATGCCTCAGCACCTGGAGCCGCAGGGCTATCGCGTGGGCATCGCGGGCAAGGTTCATGTGCGGCCGGCCGCGGTTTATCCGTTTCAAAAAGTCGACGGCTTCGATTCAAATTGCGTGCGCAACCCGACCCGAGAGCACGACTTGGCCGGTGTCGAATCCTTTATGGCCGCCGAGCAACCCTTTTGCCTCGTCGTCGCCCTCGTGGAACCCCATGTGCCCTGGGTCATGGGCGACGCCAGCCAGTACCCGCCGAAGAAAATCAAATTGCCTGCGAATATAGCCGACACCCCGCGCACCCGCGAGGACTTCGGTCATTACCTGGCCGAGATTACCTACATGGATGGCCAGGTCGGACAGATTCTCGCGATGCTCGAAAAAAGTGGGAAGACTGAGAACACGCTCGTCCTCTTCACCTCGGAGCAAGGCTCGCAGTTCCCCGGCAACAAGTGGACGAACTGGGATACCGGCATCCACACCGCCTTCGTCGCCCGCTGGCCGGGGAGGGTGCCGGTCGGCGTGCGGACCGATGCCATCGTGCAATATGCCGATGTACTGCCCACCCTGATGGAGCTGGCGGGTGGAGTCGCATCAGGATTCGATGGATCGAGTTTTCTCCCCGTGCTGTTGGGTAAAAAGGAGGACCATCGCAGCTTCGCCTACGGCTGTCACAACAATGTCCCCGAAGGTCCATCGTATCCGGTTCGCACCGTCACCGACGGCACCTGGCGCTACATTCGCAACCTCAGTCCGGACGAAATCTACATCGAGAAACACGTCATGGGATCCAATGGCAACGGCGCGCTCAACAATCCCTACTGGGCCACCTGGGTTTGGAGCAGTGAATCCCAGCCGGCTACCTACAACTTGGTCAAGCGCTACACGAATCGCCCCGGTGAAGAACTGTATCGCACCTCGGAAGACGGCTATGAAATGACGAACCTCGCGAGCAATCCGGAGTTTGCCACGATCAAGCAGCGCCTGTCCGATGAGCTCGATCGCTGGATGGAAGGTCAGGGCGATCCCGGAGCGGCCCAGGATACGAAAGAAGCGCTCACCGCGGCCCGGAAGGGCAACCATCTTTACACCCCGCCGGAAAAGTAAGCCCCCGGCTCCCCATGTCCTTGTTGTCAGTCATCGAACTTCTCGCGGTCATTGCCACGGCCGTATACGGCATCCTGCTGGCGGTGCGTAAGGAGATGGATGTGGTTGGCCTGTTCACCGTGGCCTGTGCGGTGTCCTTCGGTGGCGGAACCCTGCGCGATCTTTTTCTCGATCGCCAACCCCTGTTCTGGATCGCTCATCCGCATCTGCCGCTCGTGGTTCTTGTCCTCGCCATCCTCGGAAGCGTGCTCCCGCGGGTGCTGAACAAGCTCGAGCGCTTTCTCTTGCTGCCCGACGCCCTCGGGATGGGCCTGTTCACCGTCGCAGGTACCCAGTACGCCCTCGATGCGGGCTCCCCGTGGTTTATCTGCGCCCTCATGGGGGCCATCACCGGCACCTTTGGCGGGGTCATCGGCGACATGCTCTGCAACGATATCCCGTCCCTGTTCCGGCCCGCACCCCTCAATGCCACCTGCTCGTTCGCCGGTGCCGGGGTCTACGTGCTGCTCAGCCAATTGCAACTCCCCGGCCTGACCGCAGCCATCATTGGGGTCGTCGTGGTTTTTGTTTTTCGCCTCGTGGCCGTGCGCTGGAATTTGCAGCTACCAGCCGTCCGATTGCCGGATGCTGACTGAGGGGAGGCCTGGCGTAACGTGGTTGTTCCCTCCTGTGTGAGGCGGGCAAGCACAGCCGCGCTAATTGAACGGTTGCGATTCCCGCTCCTTGCCACGGAGTGGCGGAATTCTTTAGCGCCGGGTTTCAACCCGGGGTTTCCCATCCAAAACCAACTCGGCCAGGAGGGCCGGAAGATCACTCTTCGTCACCCGCTCCAAACGTCGGCGTTATGTGCCGGTGGTGCTCAGCCGGGAAGAGATCGATGCGGTGCTGGACGAACTGGCCTATCCCTACGACATGGTCACCCGGGTACTGTACGGCTGCGGGCTGCATCTCGCGGAATGCCTGAACCTGCGGGTTCAATGTTTTAATTTCGATCAGGCGATTCTCACCGTTCATCGGGGGAAAGCCAAGGGGGGAAGGGCCGCACGGTTCCCTTGCCGAAATCCCTGATACCCGATCTGAAATCACCTCTCCTCCGGGTAAGAAATCTTTACGAAGCCGATCTCGCCCGCACTTTTCCGGGCGCGTTTATGCCCCGAGGTTCATCCGCCAAATGGCAGAGCTGATCCACCGAGTGGATCTGGCAATTCTTTTTCCCGGCAAAACACCTGACGCTCGTACCGGAGGAGAATGTGTCTCGGCGCTGTCATCTCCACGAAAACGATTTTGGCAAGGCCCTGCGGGCCGCTGCGAAACGGGCCAGGCTCAGCAAGCGGGTCACGGCACATACCTTCCGTCATTCGTTTGCCAGCCATCTGTTAATCGCCAATTACGACATTCGCACCATCCAGGAGATGCTGGGTCATAGCGATGTCCGGACGACCATGATCTACACTCAGGCCGTACCGGGCAGGACCTTGAAGGAACGGAAAAGTCCCCTCGACTTCGCTGCGGGTACGTCCGTCTCGTGAGGGCGATTTCCTGCTTGCTGGGCTAGCGTGGCTGTCCTCAGTCGCGGTTTTCATTTGACGGTCTTTTTCTTCCGTTCCTTTTTAGGCTTAGCAGCCTTCCCCGTCCCTTCGCTCTGCGGCTGATTCCACAGACGATAGGGGTCATCCAAGCGGCGCATCTCGTCGAGCAGGAGGGCTTCCATCTGCGCGAGGACCTTGGCGTGTTCGGGGTTTCCGGCCAGGTTGACCTGGCGGGGTTCCGGTGAATTGCCGGTCAGGGCTATCACTTTGGGGTCGTGATGCTCCTTTACGTACTCGCGCGGATTGTCACCGAGGTTGAACAGTTGGGTTTCACGCACCTTGCCGTCGAGGACGTCGTATTTGATCAGCTTCCAATCGCCTTTACGCACCGAACGCATGCCCGGCTTGGTGCCCCCGCAGTAGACGCCAAAGAGGGTGTCGCGAATCGTTTCCTGTTTGCCTTCCAGCACAGGCCGGAAGCTGATGCTCTCTACCGTTTCCGGTGCGCTTATCCCGGTGAGATCGCAAATCGTGCCCAGCACGTCGAGCAGGTAGATATTGCCTTGGGCGCGACCTTTTTTGACTCCGGGTCCCTTGACGATGAAGGGCACGCGCCAGGTGTGTTCGTAGAGGTTCTGTTTGCCCTGCAAGCCATGGCGGCCGATGGCCATGCCGTGATCGGCGGTGTAGAAGATGTAGGTGTTGCCGAGCTCACCCATGGCTTCCAGCTTCTTCAGTACGGCATCAATCTGGCGGTCGATGTTCTCGCCACAGGCAAATTCGCGACCCAACTCGTTTCGAATCGTCCGCTCATCGCGTTTTTCCCAGACGCCACGTACACTGACTTCATCGCGCAGGCCCGGATGCCCGTGTTCGAATGGATGCTGGGGGAGGTAGTTCACCGGGAGTTGGGGCTGTTTGGGATTGGCTTCGGGCAGGCTGTTCTTGTCCTTGTGATTCGTCGCGCCATATTTTCCCAGCAGCTCCGGCGTACCATCTCGGGTGTCATGCGGGTGGGAAAAGCCGAAGTAGATCAGGAACGGATCCTCGTCTTTCGTCGCTTGTCGCTGTTCGAGGTATTCGAGTACTTGCTTGCCGTGCCAGGCGCTGCCGGTTTCCTCCGTGCCGCCGCGTTTCGTCGCGTCGCGGCGCACGGTGAATTTTTCATTGGCTCCGTTGTAGCTGTTGCCGTTCTTGCAGGTGCGCATGGTGTCGTAACCCGCACGATTGAAGATGGCCGGCATGCTGTTCTCCGCCGGGTCGACGGAGGGCTCCGGATCGTTGCGATATCCCTTGCCTTGGGGGAGGTGCCAGACGGTTCGCCCGGTCATGATCATGTGGCGGGAAGGATTGCACACCGCTCCCGAATACGAACCCATGTGATAGGCCCCATCGAAAACCATGCCTTCGGCGGCGAGGCGCGCCAGGGCCGGGGTATCCAGCTTGGAGTCGGGGTTGTACATCTTCAGGTCGAACGGCGACTGGTCATCCGCAAGGATGAAGAGGATATTCGGGCGTTTCGCCTGGAGCGACGAGCTCAGGAGGATGCTGCAGAGGAGGGTAAGTGCGGTTCGGCTGGTTTTCATATGCGTAGGTGGTTTTAGCTTTCAGGGTTGACGATTGTAGGCACGGAGACGGGCTTCGTTGGCTAGGAGATCGATGTAATCATCGACATCCAACCCTCGGGTGGACGCTCGTTGACGATCGGGATGGAGGTCGTTTTCGTTCAGCGAGTGGGGGCTGAGTGATTCCTGCTCGCGGCCGAGGACGTCCAGGACCTTACGCGCCAGCTGACGACCGACGGGTTCGCCAAGCAGTCCGCCTATATGGAGGTCGCCGTATTCTTTGGAGCTTCCGCCGTCGGGTAAACCCGCGTGGGCCAGCCAGGTGGTGTAGAACGGCTCGTTCATGATCAGCCGGTGTTGGTCGCAGATGTCGATCTCGGGATGGCGCGCCATTACCTCCAGCGCCCAGGGATTGATGAAGCGCTGCATGGTTTCCTGTACCCGCCCGGGGGCCTGCCCCTGATCATTGAGCTCACCCGGCCCCGCGTACCCGCGGGGGATCGGGGTCGTGGTGACGAAGATCAATCGGGCCTTCGTTTTTTGGAGGATCGCGATCACCGTTTCCAGATCCGCCTGATATTTTGCCTGGGTGCTTTTGGAGTCCCACTGACCGAAGTTAAAGCTGATGATATCCCATTCGAAGCCCGCTTGGTCGTAGGCACCCATCCATTGCGCCATATTCTGCACGCCTTTACCGACGGACCCGCAGTTGGTGGGCGGGTGGTACACGTTCAGCTTGCCTTGCAAGGCCGCGCGCAGGGCCTTGTCGTAGTTCCCGGAAATTGAATCGCCAATGAAGAGGTAACGTCCGAGCTTCGGATCGTCTTTCGCTTTCGAATTCTCCAGCATGCGGATGCCGACTTCCGAAGCGTGAAACACGTGGTCGATCATCCGACCATGAACAAAGGCCTGCTGGACAAAGGGTTTGATGTCTTTGTGGGTGAGCAAACCCATGAAGCGATGCTGCCCATCATAACCCTGGGTGCTGATCTGAAAAATCTGTTCACCAACCTGCACCTCCATGTAGCGCCCGTTCTCCTTGATGAAACGACCCGCGATCCAGGGCTCATCCTCCGTGGGGAAGTGGTCCGCGATCGGTTTCAGGTACAATTTTCCATTGAAGAGGGGGCGATCCTGGGTCTGGAGGAAGCGCTCAACCGTTTTGGCATCTTTGAAGGTTCGCTTCACATACAGATCTGCCGGCAGGTCATAGGAGAACGATTGGTCGCCGATGGAGAGCTCGATCTTCCGTTTATCCAAAGCGCCGGACGGCACCCGGGTCTGCAGTCCAACCAGGGCGTCCTGCGCAAGCTTGACCTCAATCGCCCCATCCGCATTTCGGATGTAGAAATGCTTCATCTCCTGGTCGAGCGGGGTAATGACTCCGTTGGAGATGAAGTCGCCGGTGGCCCCGCTGGGGCCGTCCTCCTCGATCACGGTGTTGTAGGTGGCTTGCCCCTGGACCAGGGCGGCTGCGAATAGGAAGGACAGGAGATGGTTCAGAACACGCATGGGAACAGGTTTATCGGGTTCGGGTGCGGAGGGCAAGATTTTGTCTGAGGGCAAGCGCAATGGAGGGGTCCTTATTTCCAGACGCAAAAAAGCCGGTACCACGCATGCGGTACCGGCTTGAAATGCTTGAAGTCGAAACGCTTAGCCGCGTGTGACGTTCGTTGCGCAAGGGCCTTTACGACCTTCGCCAATTTCAAAGTTTACCTGTTCTCCCTCTTGGAGATCGCCTCCGCGAACTTCAGAGTGGTGAACAAACAAATCATCACCAGATTCGGGTTTGATAAAACCAAAACCTTTTTCGCCATTGAAAAATTTTACGGTGCCGCTTGGCATAATGGGCCTACTTTCATTCTTTATTATTAATAGAGGGGTAATTCCCCCTCCGGTTTCGAAGGTGGCAGATTAGATGCCTTTGTTGAGAGTTCAACTAAATTCTGCTTCATTAATTCCGAACTGAAACAGGCATTTTGCGGGTGTTTGCCCGATTTCCTTTACTTTCCCGATGTTTATGCGCTGATTTTAATTGGGTTTGACCAGTGCTTGCAGGTGGGCCAGGGCCGTTCCGCAGCAACCACCGAGGATCGAGACGTCGTGCATTTTGTGGAGTTCGAACATCGCCCGCGCCCAGTCCTCGATGGGATCGGCCTGGGTGGACCCCGCACCATCGAGTTTGGTTACGTCCTTCGAGGAGCCATTGGCCTGGATGCCGATGAGGCGGTTCAGGCTGCCCTCGGGCCAGGCATCGAGCAGGAATTGGGGGTGGGTGCAGTTAACAAAATAGCCGTCCGGCGGACGCGCCAACGCGGTCGCTTGATCGATTTGTTCCATCGCTGCGGGTAGCGGGGTGCCGTCGAGCACATGGCCATCGGGTCCGGTGCAGAAACTGATCAGATAGGGTTTGTCGGTCCGGGCCATCGCACGGGCGATGCCGAGGGCTTCCGCCACCGAAGGCAGGGTTTGTGCGAGGAGGAAGTCGGCCGGCGATGCGCCGAGCTCCAGGATTTGTGTCCGGTGAAACGCTTCCGCGACGGTGCTGTCGGGCGCGAGATCCGGTCGATAACAATCGTGCCTCGGTCCGACCAATGCGCCCACGTAGGAAGGCGGCGAGGATCCCTGGGTAAAGGCATCGCGCAGGCCGATGAGATAAGCTACGGCATCGGAATTGATCGAAGTGGGTACCTTGGCTTCCCGCACGCGCTCGGCATCGAGGCGCCAGGTTGGGGCGGTGAGCAGCAGGGGCAAGCCGGCCGCGCGAGCGGTGTTCAGGTATTCCGCGTAGAGGGCGGACATCGCTTGCCTCGCATGGTCAGGACCATAGATGAGCGGCGTGTTGAATAGTGTCGGATGCAAGGTGACGTCGGGAACCCGGCGGAGCCGTTCGGCAATCGCGCATTCGGCAAGGATTCTTGGATAGGTATCAATCAGTTGTTTCAGCATGGACGGGTGGTACTCGGTTTGGCCTTAGCGTACGCCATTTTATCTGAAATCTCATGCCGTTTTTTTAACGGTGTCGGGATATTCTGCCTATGAATCCTGAGCAAGCTTGGGTGCGGCCTACGTGTCAAAGCCGTAGCTCTCATCGACTCATCGACTTATCGACTTATCGACTTGCCGACGAAGCCCAAGCCAAGTGAGCTGTTCACGAAACGCCTATGCCGCTCTTTGTTCTATTCACCCTGATCGAGATCGCCTTGTTGGTGCACGTGGTTAAA
>JBLIND010000033.1:0-27692 GCA_047639095.1 Candidatus Omnitrophota bacterium
GTCGAGCAGTAAAGAGCGGTGGTCGAGCAGTAAAGAGCGGTGCTACTCGACCACGATCTCGTGGTCGGACACCTTGGCCCAGATGGCCGCGCTCAGCGGCCGGGATTGAACTGCGGTCGAGGTTTCCTTGGCATTGATGGCAAAATCTTCGATGGAGAGGCTATGCACCTCATTGCCGTCGGTATCCACCAGTCTGCATACGACGGTAACTTCGACGGTCTCGTCACTGGTATTGCTGAGCTCCGCCTCCCAGGTCACCTTCACCAGATCGTCAGAAATCGTGTCGGTGCTGATGTCGGAATTCACCACGTCAACCACGGCGCTTGCCTGAGCGCTCATCGCCCAGAGCAATGCCCCGAGGAGGATGCTCATTATCCAGATGTGTCTGACCTTCATGCCCGGTCATTGTCCGCCATTTTTACTCGAAGTCAAAATGGCTTTGTTGCGTCAATTCCCGGGGGGAAGGCCGCTGGGTCACGCGCAGGACCTCCTCCACCGAGGTGAGGCCCTCCAGCGCGCAGGCCCATCCGCTTTCCCGGAGCGATTTAAGCCCTTGTTTACGGGCCGTTCGCTTCAACTGGTCGCTGGAGCTCCGCTCCACGGTCAGCGTACGGAGGGCATCGTCCATGAGGAGAATTTCGTAGATTGCCTTGCGGCCTTTGTAGCCCGTGAACAGGCATTCCGGGCACCCGACGGCACCAAACAGGGCGGGTTCATTCGGGCAGGTGGGCGCGACCAGGCGCATTTCAGTCAGGATGTGCTGGTCGACGCCTGTGGGCACTTTGCAATCCGGGCAGAGCAGTCGGATCAACCGTTGCGCGATCACCCCTTCCAGGCTGGAGGCGACCAGGTAGGGTTCGACGCCCATATCGATCAAACGGGGTATGGCACTGACCGCATCATTCGTGTGCAAAGAGCTGAAGACGAGGTGTCCGGTCAGTGCTGCACTCACGGAAATGCTTGCCGTTTCGCTGTCGCGAATTTCGCCGATGAGCACGACATCCGGATCGTGCCGCAACATGGCCCGGAGTCCGGCGGAGAAGGTGAAGCCGATGTCGGGGTGGACCTGCATCTGGTTGATCCCGGGAATTTCGTATTCAATGGGATCTTCGAGGGTGATGATCTTCAGGGCGGTCGCGTTGAGCTGGTCCAGGGAGGCGTAGAGGCTGGAGGTTTTGCCGCTCCCGGTTGGCCCGGTAAACAGGATCATGCCATGGGCGAGCGAGAGCAGGGAGTTCATATTCGCGCGCTGCTCCGCATCGAATCCGAGTTGGTCGAGATGAAGGAAGCTCGAATGACGATTGAGTATACGCAGGTTGGCAGCTTCCCCGTGTGCGTAGGGCAGAATGGACACGCGCAGATCGAAGGTATCCTCTCCTATAGTATGGTCAAAGCGACCGTCCTGGGGAAGGCGATGTTCGGCGACGTTCAGCTGGGCCATCGCTTTGATGCTCGACACGATGGCGCGTGCATACTGTTCCGCCCCGGCCGGTAAAGGTGCTTCGTTCAGCGCGCCGTCGATACGGAAGCGCAGGCGCAGGCCTGCGGCTTCGGGTTCAAAGTGGATGTCCGTGGCATTGCTGTTCACGGCCTCTTCGATGACCGACTGCACCAGCCCGGTGATATCCGGAGCTTCGATCGTGGAGTCATCCAGGCCGGGCCTGCAAAAGGCATCCAGCCCGATGCCGTAGTAGTGTTGAATACTCTTGCGCAGGACCTCGGGTGCACACCAGTTCCAGCGAATCGATCGACCGATCATGAGCCGCAGATCATCTTCCGTATTCACGGTTTGGATCTGGTCCGCCACGAGGGTGATCACATCGTTGTCTTCGCTTTCGATGGGAATCACCTGGTAGTCCAGCACGGCGCGGATCGGAATTGCTGTCAAGTAGGGTTCATTTACGTGCAAGGGTGTGCGTGCTGCAGGAATACCGGTGATCTCGGCCAGCAGGGCTTGCATCAGCGATGGCAGGACCGACTGCTCGTCGATCAAGATGCGTTCCAACGGCTCGTTGATGCGATCGCGGAGGGCTTCGATTTGATCGAGCGGCATGAGGGCGCGCTCCGCCAGGAGATCGAGCATGCGGGTGCGTACCGGTCCGGGTGTGCGCAGGGGGCTGGCATGTGGCGTATCCATCAGGGCATCTCCAGATCGATGGCCTGCCCGAGTTGCACGCGCAGCAGGGTGTTGGTTGCGTTCAGCAAGGAGAGTTGGTGGCGCTCGATCGCGTGTATCCGGTGGCCGGCAATTTCGCTTTTGGTGGTGAAGTACTGTTCGCTCTCATCCTCACTGCTTTGGATCAACGCCAGGCGTTGGCCATCCAGACGGGTCATCATGCCGCGGTAGGTGACCGTCACGCGCCTGGGAGGCGCCTCGGGTGGATCCGCTTTGACGACGGGATCCGGAACCGGCGTGACCGGGCTCGCTTCAAGGATGGCTGCTGCGGCTGCTGCGGCTGCCTCGGCTGCGCGTTGCGCGGCCTCCGCGAGGGACTGGGCCTCGCGTTCCTTCATGATCTGTTGCTGTTGTTCGATCAGGCTCCAGAGGTATTGGGAGTCGAAAAGTCCGGGTTGCAGTGTGGGTGCTGGCGTAGGTGTTTGCCAGATCAGGGGAAAGCGATTGGTAACCGCGGAAGGGTCTTCCTGAAAGGCCTGGACATCGCCGAGCGGCTGTCCGGTTCTGGTGCGGGCCACCTGCCAGAGGCTGAGCAGCAGGACGACCTGGCAGAGCGGGAGCACGATCCACATGATCCTGCGGGCGTTCACTTGCAGGAGGCGAGTCCAGAAGGGGGTCATCGTTGGCCATCCTCCCAGCTGTGCGGAAAGCGATCTTCGGGTGCCACGGCCGGTACGGTCTGCACATCGTTATTCGCGGCCGGTGGCGCCGCATCGATCTGGGCCAGCGGTTCCGGCAGGTGATCCTGCACCAGACCCGCTCCACAGACGGCGGTGACCCGGATCTGGTCACTGGCGTCGCTATTCAGCTTTTCACACTCCAAGCGCCGCAGGGTAAAAAAGCTTTCGGGGCGCAGCAGGCTGTCCAGAAATTGAATCAATTCGCCATAGGCGCATTCGAAACGAATTTGTACGGGGAACTCGCGCTTGATTCCCTCATCCCCCGGACCTTTCGGATAGGTTAAGGGCAGCAAGGGCTGGATCCGGTCAATATCGGCTACGCCGATGGCCTGCAGCTGCTCCACAAGTTTTACGATCGCCGCGAGCTGGCGCAGGCGGCTTTCCGCTTTCTCATCCGTGGCGATCGTTTCGGGCATCCCCAGTTGTTCCGGAAAGGTGTGGCCCGTTCCGGCTTTCGCCTGCAGGTGGTCTCGGGCTTCCAGCAAGGCGACTTTGAAGTCGATGCGGCCGCCGGCCTGTTCGCCGATGTCTGGCAGGAACGGGGGCATCTGGCTGAAACTGTTGAAGCGGGTGGAAAGCCACTCGATATCGTGCTGTAATTGTCGGTGGGTGTTGTGAGCGGAACGGAGGCTCGCTTGTTTTTCCGGGTGAACCGGCACATGGGTGCTGGCCTGTTCATCGATATACTCAAGTTCGTGTTGAAGTGATGTCAGGCGCTGCACCTGCGGACGGATCAGGATGAGCCCGATCAGGACGGCCACGATCAGCGTCATCACCACCAGCGCCACAAAGCGATTTTTTTCCTGCGAGAGCTCGTCTGTCATGCTCATGAGGGCTTCACCGAGATTTCGATGGCGAACAAGCGGGCGTTAAACGGAAACCAGCGGGCATCCCGTGCGGGGTCCATACGCAGGCGTTCGTCGCCCAGCAGGTCGACTTCGAGGATGTCGTCCATCTGCCGAAGGGCTTCGATCATGCGGTTGACCGTGGATAGGTCGTCGATGGGCGTGTAGCCTTCGACGATCACCTGCTGGAGTTCCAGCCCCTCGCTCAGGGAAGGTTGGGCAATCGGGGTGGCGGGTAAGGGTGCGCGATACGATTGCGCATCGGCGACCCGGGTGATCCAGTCATCCGGATGTTTGGCCGCTGCGAGGTTGCCGAATAGAGTCCGCATGACTTCGCCGTTGTGAATGGCGATCCGCAAGGGGGTGATTTCGTTCTGCAAAGCGGCGTTGGCAGCTTCGAGTTCACTCAACTCCTGCAATTCTTTTTCCATTTGCCGCATCTGGTGTTTTTTGGCTTCGAGCACGTCCGTCTTGATGCTCAGACTCCAATGCATGAGCCCGTAAATTCCCAGCAGGCTGACGAGCAGAAATCCGCAGATCATGCCCCAGTACTGAAGCTGCCATTGCAGGCAGAGTTTATCTTTATGCTCGCGGGGCAGCAGGCTCAGCGCAACCGGCGCCTGGTGAACTCCGGTCATGGCCAGGCCGGTGGCGATGGGTGCGGAGACCGCGGCAGAGAAGGGCTCGGCCACCTCCATCTCGGCGATGAGCGATACCGGCTGCTTGAGATTGGTTTCGATCCAGCGCTGCATCGTCGGATCGGCCTGGCTGCCGCCCAGGTAGACCTCCTCGGGTTTCAACAGGTCGGTGGACCCGTCACCCAGGTAAATATCCATGCACGCGAGAAAGGCGATCCACCATTCCTGTACTTCCTTCGGTTTACTGGCGTGCAGGCGTGCGTTAAAGCTTCGGGCGAAGAGGATCTCGTACTGGGTGCACACCACGATTTCGGTGAGCAGTTGGCCCGCGTCGATGAGCAGGCAACAGCCTTCGACGGGTGGCCCCAGGCGGCTCCAGGTGTTAAACAGGGCGACCGCCCCCGGAACCAGTCCGGCCAGGCGTTGGCCCAGTTGAACCGCGGTGTCTGCGGCATCTTCGGCCACCTCACTACGCGTCAGTGCGAGCACAATGCGTGGATGTCCATCCACCGCCGGGATGAAGGTGACCCCGCTGATCATTTCCCGGGTTTGCAGGCCGGTAAATTTTTCGAGCTCCTGATCGACGAGCTTTTCGAGCGCGGCGGAGTCGCTGGTCCGGGCCGGAATGGAGCGTAAGACCGTGCTTTCCCCATGCAGGGCGATCAGGCAGGGGAGGTCCGTCCAGCCCTTTTGTTTAAGCAGGGCGTTGACCCGGGCCAGGCGGGTCGCTTCATTGGCCCCCGCCTGACAAACCGTGGTTTCAATACTCCGCAGGCGTCCCCAGCGCGCTGTCACGCAGGCAATTTCCACCTGGCTCGCGCGCAGATCGATGCCCAGGGCGCGGGAGTAATGGAGGGGGTTGACCGTTGGATTCACCAGTACGATCCTTGCATCAGGGAGTCAGTGGGACCGGGGCTTCCGGATCCGGGGAGCGCTGCGCGGGGAGGGTGACCAGGGATTCGCCGCGATCGGAAATCACCGTTGCGGTGACGAAGACGAGGAGGTTGCGGCGCTCTTCGGTCACATCATCCCTGCGAAACAGGCGGCCCAGTCCCGGGATGGAACCAAGGATGGGGATTTTGTGTTTCGTATCCTGCGTGACGGTGTCGATCAGGCCGCCCATGACCACCGTTTCACCCGATTTTACCTGGACCTTGGTCTGGACCTCACGTCGGGCGATGACCGGGAGTTTCACCACGACCTGGTCGATGTTGGCGGCGTCGGTGACCCGCTCGGAGTCATCCTGGTAGGAAACAAAGCGCACGAGGCGGCTGATCGTCGGGGTCAGCAGCAGCGTGATGGATTCAAGGTCCGCCCCTACACTCGGCACCGCGACGAGGGTGATGCCCAACTCCTCTTTCAAGGGTTTCCCTTTCGGGATCAAGGCCGTGAGGGTGACCCGCTTGTTGTCCGTGTCGAGCAGGGTAAAGGCCTGGGCTTCGAACTCGTCGAAGTACAGGAGGTCTTCGCCGTCCCGTAACTTCGCGGGGGTGTTGTTCATGGTGGCCACCCGCGGCACGGAAAGCGTTTTGCTTTTTCCGGAAATATCCAGGGCGTGTAATACCGCACCGAACATCGGTTCGGTCAGGATGCCCTTGTAGGTGAGGTTCAAGCCCTGGGTACTGGTCGGTGGATTGCCCTCGCTCACGATGCCGAAGGAACCCTGGGGTCCGAGGGGGAAGGGGCCTTCGGCCTGGCCGGTGAAGGGGGACGCCGAAATCGACGAACCGGCTTCGACCACCGTCCGGGGCAGGCGGCGTTCGACTCCGGCGTCAGCGATTGCCTTCCGGCTGACGGTTAAGGGTGAGTCGAGGACCCAGTCGATTCCGACCTCGCGCAGATCCGATGCACGCACTTCGATGAAGCGGGCTTCGATAAACACCTGGGGCGGGCTGATGTCGAGGTTGTCGAGCATCTGCTCAGTGAGTCGGATGTTTTCCGGTGTATTGCGGACGAACAAGGCGTGCGTGTTGCGATCGAAAAAGAGTTGAGCATCTTCATGCAGAGGGATGAAACGCTCAAGGATGTCCTCGATATACGTTTTCCCGGTCGAGGGGACGGTGGCGTTGTAGGAAATCGTACTGATCTGATTGTTCTGGTTGGTGGTGGGTTTGGCCCCCTCGGTATGGCTGCCCCAATCGGAGCCGTGAAACTGCATGCCTTTGCGCAGGCGATAGACCCGTGTTTCCATCGGCTGTTTAGGTGCTGCCGCCTTGGTGGTCACCCAGATCGCAGACTCCCCGTAGTAGAAGGCGATGTCGAAGTTGCGGGTGAGGTATTCGAGAAATTCTTTCAAGGGGACATCGTCCACATGAACATCCACTTTTTTACCCGCGCCCAGTGCCTGGTCGCTGATGAGGTTGACCTGGCTGTCTTCGGCGAGTGCGCTGAGCAGGGTCGAAAGATCGGCCGCTTCCAGGTGCATGCTGACGGGCTGGTTGAGGGCGCTGGTCACCAGGCTGGGAGCCCGGGTGTGTGGGAGCACCGGCGCGGCCACGGTCCGCTTGCGTCCGTAGCTGTCTGGAATCAGCTCCTGCCTCCGCGTTTCCTGGATCATCTGCTGATTGCCCAGGGGGACCGGTGCTGCGAGGTCGAGATCCTCCTGATCGAGCATCGCGCGTTTGATCTCGGTCCGCAGCTCCTTGAGGCCGGGGTCCTCGGGCTGTTCACGCGAAAGATCGAGTGCGGCCTGAAAAGCCTGTTCGTACAGTTTTGCTTCGTAGAGGTGTCGAATTTCTTCGAGCGCGACGGGCGCGGCCTGGGCGCTCGCAAACAGCAGGAGGGCAAGACTCCATGCCACGGATTGGGTTCGAACATTCATCGGGTAAGCCTACGGATAGACGGTCCATTATGCCGCAACGAAATCCAAAAATGTAACGGGTGTGGAACGTGTCGACCTGTGAAAGGCCCTTAAACCCGGATTCTCCGGCCATCGTAAGCTTGTCTAAGCGCGCTTCATACGACAGGTTTCCACCTATGCCTGACTTTGATGATCAATGGAAAAATGTTTCCGGTGAAGATGCGGTGGCGGCCCTCATGCGGCCCCAGCAATATGCCTGCAACGAACAGCGGGTGAAGGAATTCCGCAAGAATATCGGCATTTGCAGCCTGTTTAAAAAGAACGCCCTGATTGAAGGTAAGGTCTGCCTCGATGCCGGATGTGGCCCGGGCCGCTGGACCTGCGCCATGATGCGGATGAGCGCCGAGCGCGTGGATAGTTTCGATCTGAGTGAAGAAGCGGTGAAGCGCTGCCAGGAAATCAATCCCAACGCCTTCGTCTGCGATATTTTTGAGCTCGACCCCAATCCAATTTACGACGTGGTCGTCTCCTGGGGCGTGATTCATCACACACCGGATCCGCGCGGTGCATTCAGCCGGCTCACCCGCCTGGTCAAGCCGGGCGGCCTGCTCTACATCATGGTCTACGCGAAGAAAAACGATTGGTACTACGATGGCTATCGCGGCGATGATTGCGTGGCGAAACATGCGGAGTGGGAGGCGCTGAGCTGGGAAGAGAAGGTGAAAAAGTGTGAGGATGCGGTGGCGGAAAAGGGCGGTGATGCGCACGGCTGGTTTGACGCGTTCAATCCCAAGTACAATTACAGCTACACCCCGGAAGAAGTGCGTGCCTGGTATGCCGAGGAAGGTTTCACCGATGTGAAAACCGGTTGCATGAAGTATAACATCAATATGACTGGTCGCCTCCCGGCCTAGCCTGGTCTGCCACGGGACCATCCATGAATATCCTCAGCATCTATATGAAAAACGAGGGTGGGGGCTTCGTAAAGCGGTTGATCCGCCTGTACGAAGCCTGTGCCAAGCGGAGCCACACGGTTGCGTATTTCTGTCGGGGCGCCCTGCCGATTCAACGGGCCCAGGTGGAGTATCACCCCATGCCGGAGCTGGGCGGGAATCGTATCGCGATCGGTCTTTATCTTCTCTTTGTTGCACCGGTTCGCCTCTGCCTGGCCGCCCGGAAAGGGTCCACCGATCTACTCGTGGTATTCGGTTTCTTCTACGGCTTCCTCATGATTCCGGCTCGCCTGCTTACCGGTCGGCCGCTGGTGGTATTCGTTCGCGGGGACTGGATCGCTGAGTTGCAACGAAACGGGCAGTCCGTCCTCGTCGTCCTGCTGGCCCGGCTCATGCGCCAATGCGCGATGCGCGCCGCGGATTCGATCGTGGTCAACAGCCCTTCGCTCGGACGCACGATTGGCATTACCATGACCGATAAGCTGCAACAGAAAATCCAGCTGATCCCGAATCATGTGGACGCCATCACGCCTGAACGCCGTGCGACGATTCGGCAGGCATGTCCCATTTCGCTGAAGAGCTCGCTCCAGCAGTTTGTCATCGGATTCGTCGGCGGCTTGAATCCCAATAAAGATGTCGCCCTGCTTCTGCGCGCCTTTGCCCACCTGTCCGAGCGCACCGTGCTGGTCATCGTGGGGTCGGGTCCGGACGAAGCGGGCCTGAAGCGCCTGGCGAAAGTGCTCGAGATCGATCAGCGGGTGATCTTCGCCGGCCAGCAAACCGATGCCCTTCCGTTTATTGCCAATTTCGATCTGCTGGTATTGCCCTCCCGTGGCGAAGGCTCGCCCAACGTCATCCTGGAAGCGATGGCCTGTGGAGTCCCCGCGATTGGCAGCGATGTCCCCGGGGTGCGCGATGTGTTGGATAATCCGGTATTGCGTTTTCCGGCCAACGATGAAGAAGCCCTGTCGGATAAGTTGGCCCTGCTTTCACGCTCGCCCAGCGAGTTGGACATCGTGGCCCAGACCTGTTGCATATGTCGGGAGCCGCTGCTCTTCGACTGGGACGAAAAGGTGGTTACCCACCTGGCCCGGATGTGTGGCGCCGCCAAGCCTGGAGCATAAGCACGTTCCACAACAGGCTGGCGTGCTGGCGGTGACCCGCACACTGATCCTCCCACAACCGGCGCACCGCGCGCACGTCCAACAGGCCATCCTGCTTGAGCTGCTGCTCGCTCAACAGGTCTTCGGCCCAGTCGCGCAGCTCGCCTTTCAACCATTTTTCCAGGGGCACTGCGAAACCCATCTTGGGTCGATCGATCAGCTCGCGGGGGATATGCCGATAGACGACTTCGCGGAGGATCTTTTTCCCGCCCGCCACATCGTAGCGCAGGGCGTCCGGGATGCTCGATGCAAACTCGACCAGGGTGTAATCCAGGAGGGGCACCCGGGCTTCGAGCCCGATGGACATGCTCGCGCGGTCGACCTTGGTGAGAATGTCCCCGGGGATGTAGGTCATCAAATCCAGCAGCGACATCAGCTGGGAACTGGGATCGCGCGAGGTGAAACCGGCTGCCGTGAAAGGGGCGGCCAGCGCATCCGGACCGTTTAACAATCCGCCCAGCGGCAGTTGATGCGTGTTCGCCCGTCCGTAAAACTCGCTGAAGCTTTTTGCGCTCAATAATTCACTCATCCGATCCAGCAGGTGCCCGGTGAGTCGGGCTCCGCTGGAACGCTGCAGGATGGGCCCCAGCATGGATTCCAATCCGAAGCGCGCCCCGCGCGGGAGATGGCGCAGGGTATTCCCGGCGAGGGCCGATGCGAACCCCGGAACCCGGCTGCGCCGTTGCCAGAGCGCGAGGCTTTTCGTGTAACGCGCGTAGCCGCTGAACAGCTCATCGCCTCCATCGCCGGACAGAATCGTGGTGACGTCCCGGCGCGCGAGTCGAGAGACCAGGATGGTTGGAATCTGCGAGGAGTCGGCAAAGGGTTCGTCGTACAGATGCGGTAGCTCAGGTATCACCGCGAGCGCATCGGCCTCGGTGACCCGGTACTCCGTGTGATCGGTACCCAGGTGATCCGCCACCTTACGCGCCATGGGCATCTCGTCGAATTCGGCTTCACCAAAGCCGATGCTGAAGGTGCGGACTGGCTGACTCGAGGCCTGCTGCAGGAGCGCGGTGACCGCAGAGGAATCGACGCCGCCGGATAAAAAGGTGCCCAGGGGGACGTCCGCCAGTTTGCGTCGACAGACCGCATTGCTCAGCAGGTGTTCGAGGGTGTCGACGGCTTCGTTTTCCGTGCCGGCAAAGGGGCTTTCCATGCCGGTGCTCCACACGCGTTCCAGCGACCACCACCGTGAAGCCGTGCTTTCGCGTTGTGCCAGTTCCGCCCGGTCCAGGGTGAGCATGCCGCCGGGGGGCAGTTTCCGCATGGCCGAGTAAACGGTGGCCGGTGATGGAATGTAATTGTGTCGAAAATACTGAGCCAGCGCGTCGAAATCGAGTGAGGGGTCGAAAGCCGGCCAGGTGCGGGCGGCCTTGAGTTCCGAGGCAAAAAGAAAGGTGCCATCTTTCGCCCAGCCGTAATACAGCGGCTTGATGCCCATGCGATCACGCACCAGCGTAAGTCGCTGTTCCTTTTCATCCCACAGACCGAAGGCAAACATGCCGTTGCAGCGATGGAGCGCTTCGTTGAGCCCCCATTCGCTGATCGCCGCGAGCAGCACCTCGGTGTCCGAACTTCCGTGGAACGCGTGGCCGATTTGCTCCAGCTCGATTCGAAGTTCGGGTGAGTTGTAGACTTCGCCGTTGTAGGTGATCGTGTAGCGGCCGTTGGCCGATGACATGGGTTGATGTCCGTGGCTCGACAGATCGAGAATGGATAAGCGGCGGTGCGCAAAAACAACGGTACCCGTTGGGTTGATCCATACGCCCTGGTCATCGGGGCCGCGATGCGCGAGCGCATCGCCCATGCGTTGACCTGCGGTTTGCAGCTCATCCCGGCTGCCTCCGGCAGGTGTCATACATCCGGCGATGCCGCACATGTTAGAGGCCCTTCCGGGTGCAGATTTCGCGATAAAGGCTTTCGGTTTTCTGCACCATGGTGTCGACCGAAAATTCCTGACGTACCCGGGCCTGGCCGACCTGGCCCATCCGCCGGCGGAGTGCGGGATCTTCCAGCAGCTGCTGGATACGATCCGCAAGCGCATCGGCATCCTGGCTTGGGATGAGAAAGCCGGTTTCGCCTTCCACCACGGCTTCTGGATTACCGCCTACCGCCGTAGCCACCATGGGCAGGCCTGCGGCCATGGATTCGAGGACGGTATTGCTGAATCCTTCTTCGAGCGAGGCGAGGATGGAGAGGTCGAAAATCGGGAGCAGCCGTTGCGCGCGGGGAATCGAGCCCGCGAAGATGGCAACGTCTTGCACGTTGAGGGCGCGAACCTGTTCATCCAGTTCGGCCCGCGCATTTCCGTCGCCGCCAATCATGATCAGGCGAAAGGGTTGTGCCGTGCGTTCTTTCAAGGTTGCGATCGCATCCAGCAGGTAACGATGCCCCTTGTAACGGATCAGGTTGGCGACGATGACGATCAACAGCTCATCCGGCGCGCGTTTCCATTGGGCCAGGGCGGTGTTGCGCTCGTCTTCGCTCAGCGCTTCGTGCGCCTGGAACACGCCGTTGTAGATGATGGAAATCTGGTCGCGTGGCGTGCCTTCCTGTTCGATGGTGTCGTCGTGCACCGCCTTCGAATTCGTCACGACATGGTCGGTGATGCGATTGACCCGGTCTTCGAGCCATTGGTGATGCCGCCCCCAGGTCGTTGTCTTACCCGAGGACAGGCTGCGGCGGGAGGTAATGATCACCGGAACGCCCGCCGCATGAGCCGCCCGTCCGCCGAAAACATAGGCCCAGAAGAGGTAGCCGTGAAAAATCTGCGCGCGCTCCGCTTTAAATATGCGACCGAGCGAAAACAGGCGCAGCAGGTTGTTGCCGACATTCCACCAGGCCAGGGGGTGCCAGATCGGCGCCCCGCGCCGGACCAGGCCGAGGGGTTTTACCGCGATGCCGAGCGCTTCGAGCTCGGGGGCGAGTACATTGGCGTCCGGGGTGCCCAGGGTGAAGACCACCGGCTCAAACTGGGTCTTGTCCAGGCCCTTGACGAGTTCGACCAGTTGGCGCTCGGCTCCACCGACATCCAGCGACCCAACGAGATAGATAATTCGGATGCTCATCTGGCCCCGCCGATCCGTTGGCTCAGCCCGGCGAGCGCCTGTCGGGCGAGGAGGCGTTCGTCCGGATGCACGAAGCCGGTGATGCCCATCGCGGCCGCGAGCACGAGGACGCAACCGGCGGCGATAGCCAGATCGGTGAGAAGCACCCCTCCGATATACCGGGAGGCCAGGCCCACGTAGAGACCCACCACGAGGAGCGGCATGTACAGGTGGCGATTGCGGTAGAACGGATAGCGGTACTTGATCGCGGAGACCAGGCCCAGGCTGATCATCGCGAAGGCGTAGGAGATCAGGGTTGCGTAGGCCGCCCCCATGAGTTGGAGCTTCGGAATAAGGGCCATGTTCAGGCCGAGATTGATCAGCGCCGCCAGTAGATAAATAATCAGCACCGCCATGGTTTTCTGTCCGGCGTACAGCAGGCGCTGGAACACACAGGCGAGGAGAAAGCAGCCCATGGAGGCAAGGAGGATCGGCAGCACCGTGGCCGATTCGATGAACGTTTCCGAAGCGATGATGCGTACGCCGGGCACGGCGAGGATGGTGCCGAGTCCGCAGATCACCGCGATGATCAGGATGACCCATTTCAAGGCCCGGTCGTTGTAGGCATAAAATTCCTCGTACCGTTTTTCATTCCACAGCTTGACGAGGGTCGCGCCGAAAGCGAAGTCGAGGGCAGGGTTGATAAAGAGCATGAATCCAGCAAGGCCGTATCCCGCGGCGTAGATACCGACACGTGCAGTGTTTGCGTAGTAGGCAATGAAGTACTGATCGAGGCTCTGCATGACCCAGAGGAAAAACCCTACCGGAATCAGTGGCAGGCCGATCCGCAGGTACCGTTTGACCTGCTTCGGATTCACATACCATTCGAAGCCGATATCCCGGAAGACGAGAGCCAGCAGGACCAGGCCGCCGATGGCGTAGGCAGCGGCGAGGGGGATGACGACGCCCGCCACATTCTCCCAGATGAGCACAGAGATGATCGCCGCCGCGGCGGCCGTACCTTCCACTACGGAGGTAAAGGTCGCGAGGATGCGGGCCTTCTGAAACGTTTCGGGAAGGGTCTGGCTGTACTCTTTGAGGATCATGGCGAAGACCAGGATACAGATCAGCCCTTTGTAGCGATTCAATCCGGGGTCGATGACCGACAGGTCGACGAGGGTGAACAGGCCGAGGTTGATGACGGAAAAGAAGAGGGCCGGGATGAGGGTGGTGGTGAAGTTGCGCCGGATTTCGATCCGGTCCGTAAGGTGAACCGAGTCGACGCGAAAGCCATAGGAGAGCACGAGTTTGACCAGTGGAAACAGGATGCCGGCGGTAACCATGATCAGGGAGAGGTAGCCGTAGCCCTCCTTGCCGAGCACGCGGGTGTAGACGGGAAACGTGAGGATGTTTTTGCACTGGATCAGGAAGAACAGCGCGAGTCCGACCCCCATTCGTTTGACTACCTTGGAGCCGGAAACCTCGAAGCCGACGAAGTCCAGGTTCTTCAACGCGTCCGCTTTCCGAGGATGGCGATGCCCGGAGCGTAACCCACGGCATCCGCCAGCGGATGGTAGATGGCGGGCGGCAGGAGTTTGCGCAGGTAGAACGATCCGTTGGGCACGCCGAGGGTGAACTTCTTCACTGGGGTAAGTCCGGCTTCGTCAAACATCTTGGCAAAACCGCGCATGGAGTAGAGCCGTTCGTCGGTGATCGGATCGCCCGACCAGCGCGTCGGTATTTCCGCGAGGACAAATTCAGAGGCCAGGCCCTGCTGTCGGAGCAGTTCGACGGTTTGTTCGCGTTCGAAGTGCTCGATAACCCCAAACGAGATGGCGCCTTGATACCCGCGGTAGCCACTGAGGTCGAAGGCATCCGCGACTTCGAGCTGGGTGGAGCCATGAAAATATTCCCGCACCTCTTTGGCCTGCTCGATGATGTCCGGCTCGTTGTCGATGCCCATGTAGGAATAGCCGAGCGACTCGAGGAAGATCCCGCTCAAGCCCATGCCGCAACCGATATCGATGATCTTTCCCGGAGCGGGCAGGTAGCGTTGCAGGTAGACGTACACCGGATGACGAAAATTCCAGTACTCGAAGGCGTAGCGCAGCATCGCCTCTTCGCCGATCTTGTCTTTAAAATATTGTTTCCAGCGCTCGCTCATCGGGGGTTTTCCAATTCTACGGTGATGATGTGTCCTTTTTCCCGTCGGTTCAACATCCGGTCGAAGGCTTTTCCGCAGACGAGCTGGTCGAAGCGGTACCAGATGCGTCGGAGGAAGCGCGGGCCTTTCAGGCCGTGACAGAATTCGAGCGAGTTGTCGCGGTACTCCCAGGCGAGTTTCTCGATGGGCTCGCGGAGGACCTTGTGGCGGAAGGCATAGGTCAAGAGGCCCTGGCTGCTCGTGTTGTAAATGCTGCCGTCGCACACGAAGCGCTTCAGGATATAGCCTGCTTTGTCGGCATAGGCCTGGGCGGTTTCCCGGCTGAAGATGGTGAGGTGGCGGGGGTAGTCATCCATCTGGAGCCATTGGGCGTGGGGTGAATCCCAGTTCGTCACCAGGTAGACGAAGCGCCCGCCGGGTTTGAGCACGCGGTGAATCTTCTCGAAGAAGGCCATGGGGTCGTGCACGTGTTCCATGACCGCCCACATGGTGACGAGATCGAAACGATCCTCTTCGCTGGGCCAGGTCAGAAAGTCGGTTCCGTAGTGGATATCCAGGTTGAACAGGTTCGACGGCGTGGTCGAAAGTTCCGTGCCCTCGACCTCCCAGCCGGCCTCCTGGAGTCCGTGGAGGAAATCGCCTTTCATGCAACCGATGTCGAGGGCCCGGCCCTTGGGCAGATGCTCAACGAAGCGTACCTTCTCGCGGATCTGCTTTTCCCGGGCCACCAGCTCCTCTTCGGCCGTCCGGTCGTTCTTGTAAAACGAGTCAATATAGTAGGCGCCCAACTCCTCGATGGTGGGGCGGGGGTTGAGGTAGACGAGTCCGCAATCCGCACATTGGACGATGGTGAACACCTCGTCAGACACGCGAAACATAAAGTCTTTTTGTTGAAACTGCGGCGCCGCGTTACGGCTGCCGCATAAATTGCAGGCTACGTCTTCCATTTCCAGCTGTTTTTAAACGGATTGAGAGGCTGAATCCCAGTTTAAATGCCAGCAGCCCCCCGTAGGATAGGTAAAAGCCTTGCGACGAGGAACGAGGAGCTTGGCCTTACCTGTCCCCCACGTCCCAAGCGTCTCCCCCACGTCCCAAGCATCTCCCCCACGTCCCAAGGATGTCCCAAGGATGTCCGAAGGATGCCCTGAGCATGCCCTGAGCATGCCCCAAGCATCCCCCCCACGTCCGAGCCCAAAGCCCGAACCACCCATCTTAACGACGGCGGCGAATACCCACCAGCCCGGCGATGCCGAGGGCGAGCAGAGCAAAGGAAGACGGCTCCGGAATTGCGCTGACCGCTTCCCCGAAGGTGGTTGCCACCAGCAGGTTGTCGATCTGGATCGTTTCATTCGCCGTTGAAGCACTTTCGCGCAGGTAAAATCCACTGACGGCATTGTCATCTGCGGTGGTCGAGGAGATGAAGGTATCCCCCATGTTGGCGGCATCGACCCACAACTGCGCCAGACCCGTAGCGCGGTTGTAGCCAATGATCGCGCGATACGTTGTCCCAAAGGTCAAATCGCTGATCCACACGGCTTCCGCAATAGTGCCTGCTGAGATGCCCAGGCTGTAATCCCCAACACTTGTCGGTGCAACGACATCTACCCGTGCAGTGAAGTCCGAGGAACCCGTTCCGAAGTGGGCGAAGTACTCATAGTCGCTGCCACCTACCGGTGTGGAGGCGGTCACCGATAAGTCGAAGCCCGCAAAGATGGACTCGGTTGCACCCAGCGAGATGCCAAGGTTAACATTCACGTCTTCCGATTGTGCGTCGTTAACCGAGATAGCATTACCCGCAACTTGAATCTGGCCAGCGGTCCCGCTGTGCCTGGACCAAGCACCCTGGCCGTCGAGCGAGCCGTCGGGATAGTCGAACTGTTCGTTGAGGATCAAGGTCGCCTGCGCGGAGGAGGCCAGAGCAAGTATGAAAATCAGAATCAATTTTTTCATGGTGACGTTTCAGTTTTAAATCGTTCGGCTGCAAAAAGATTATGTACGCATGTACCCGCGATGCGTAGACGAATCCTATCGTATGTAGGAGGGTTTTTCGCATCAAAAAGGATGTTAATTCCGTTCGGAAAACATCCCTAAGTGTTGGTTTTGCTAACAAAAACGTAACATCTGTTTAAGCTGCGGGCGCTTGCTCCGGTTCAGTCGTACATGTGCCGCGAAGGTCTGCCCGTAGCCTGGCCGTCCCTGTCGGATCTTCCCGGAAACCCGACCGGATGGACACTGTCTGCGCCCATGTACGATTCGACCAAATCGGCGTAACGGCCTTTTCTGCCGCTCTCGGATAAGCCACTTTGTTTAATGCTTTTCCAATGGTATAAGGCCTGCGCATTCGCTTCGGTCCGCGCTGTACGATCCTACAACGGGGTCGGCGCTGGAACACCCTTTATGTATTACATTCACAGGCTACACATGAACATCACTTACTGCTGCATTTTAAACCTCGCCCTGGTTGCGTCCATTGCCCTTCCGCTTCAGGCCGCCGATACGCCACCGCAAAATCCCAGCCCGCCCGAGCTCTTCGATCCCGCGAACCTGGCCGCCTGGTGCATCGTTCCGTTTGATGCAAAAAAGCGTTCGCCCGAGGAGCGCGCGGAAATGGTTGCGAAGCTGAAGATTCCGCACGTGGCCTACGACTGGCGGCAGGAACACGTCGCGGAATTCGAACGGGAAATTCTCGCCTATCAGAAACACGGAATCGAGTTCTTCGCGTTCTGGGGTTCGCATGACGAGGCCTTCCGGCTTTTTGAGAAGTACGATCTGCATCCCCAGCTCTGGATGATGATGCACGCCAAAGGTGACACTCAGGAAGAGAAGGTCAAAACCGCAGCGGAGTCCCTGCTCCCCATCCTCGGCAAGGCGAAGAAGCTCGGCAGCCAGGTAGGCATCTACAATCACGGCGGCTGGGGCGGCGAGCCGGAGAACATGGTGGCGGTCTGCGCGTACCTGAAGCAGCACCACGGTACGGACAACGTGGGCATCGTCTACAACCTCCACCATGGCCACGGTCATCTCGACCGCCTGCCGCAGGCGCTCGAGGCGATGAAGCCGTGGCTTCTCTGTCTCAACTTGAACGGGATGGACCTCGGCGGCGATGCGAAGGGTCGTAAGATCCTTCCCCTCGGCGTCGGTACCGAGGATGTAAAGGTGCTCCGCCAGATTCGCGCCAGCGGGTACCGCGGCCGGATCGGCATCCTGAACCACACGAACGAGGACGCCGAAGGCCGCCTGCTCGACAACCTCGATGGGTTGAAGTGGCTGGTCCCACAGCTCGACGATGCCAAGCCCGGAGAAAAGCCGACGTACCGCACCTGGAATGCTGCTCCGCCCCAGGGCGCGTCAGCCGCCGACACCCAACCCGCCGGTGTAGCCTCGCTCAGCGAAGCATTTGGAAAGGCCCTCTCCGGTGGCCTGGTCGAGAAAGGAAAGACGGCATACCACACGCGCCCGTTCACCATCGAATGCCGGGCAAAGCTCAACAGCAAACGCTCCTATAACATCCTCGTCGCCTGCCACGAGAAAGCCTCGCAGCAGCATTGGGAACTCTACTCCCACACCGGGAGCGGGGCCCTCGCGATCTACCTGCCGGGACACGGCGGCGATTACAACTCGAACGTGGATATCTGCGATGGCGCCTGGCACGACCTCGTTGCGAGCGTGGACGATGCCTTCGTCACGCTCTGGATCGACGGAAAGCGTGTCCTCGAACAGGCGCTGCGATCGGGCGGGACGGGGAAGAGCAATGCGGAAGAGTCGATCGCTTTCGGACGCCTCGTCGAAGGGGGGTTCGGCTGCGACGGACTGCTCGACGACGTGCGGTTGTCGCGCGGCGTGATGAAGCCGCGTAAAAGCGACGCACCGCGCCTGCGCATGGACAACACGCTCGGACTTTGGAATTTTGATCAGCTCGACCGCGGCCGCGTTGCCGTTCCGGCTCCTGATCCCGCCCCGTTCACTCTCGGACGCACGCCGCTTAACCCGGAAGATCACATCCACTGGCAGACCTTCGTGAATCGCGATCGCGTCTACGACTTCTACGGCAAGCAGGCCCTGCACTTTATGGAGCAACACCCCTTGCCGGAGCTGCTGCCCGCCTTTCCGGGTGTCGACGGCGGTCAGCAGGGGCACTGGGGCAACCAGAATGACAAAACCACCTGGAAGGACGGTCGCTGGTCCCAACAGGATCATGGCAGCCTGTTCTCCGGCGTGTTCAAAGGCGCGGGCCGCACCATTCCCAAGGGCGTCTGTGTTCGATTCGACGACCAGTCGGCGGTGTTCGATCCTGAAACGCTCACCTTCCCCGTGATCTGGACCGGCGGCTTCATCAAGCTCAATGATACCCGTCACGGCTTCATGGCCGGTGCGCCGATGGAGGGCAAAGTGGTGGCTCAATCCGATGAAAAGCGCGCGGGTGTGTACCACGGCTTTTACCGCCACGGAAAGGACGTCATCTTTTCGTTTACGACCGATGACGGAATGCCGCATCTGCTTACCGCACGTGGCGAGGAATCCGGTCTGCTCGCGAAGACCAAAGGTGGACCCGCCCAATGGCCCCAATGGATCGAGACCCGGGGCGAGCTCGGCACCCAAACCCCCTTCGCCACCGATCGCATCACCATCCCCTTCGAGAATCCGTACGGCACGCTGTTCTTTCTCTCCGCCCATGATTTTTTCCGCGACGGAACCGCTGTGGTTGCGACGATGACGGGTGAAATCTGGCTGGTGAAAGGCCTCGAGGGGAAACTCGAAACCGTTCGTTGGAAACGCTTCGCCACCGGGCTGCATCAGCCGCTTGGCATGAAGGTGATCGACGATCAACTCTACGTACTCGGTCGCGATCAGATCACCCGGCTGCACGATCTAAATGGCGATGACGAAGCCGATTTCTACGAATGCATTTCCCATGCGATGCAAACCTCCCGCGGTGGCCACGACTATATCGTCGGACTCGAAGCGGACGCCCAGGGTCGTTGGTACTTTTCGTCTGGCAATCAGGGCGTCTGCCGGATCACCGGACGCGATCAGTTGGAGGTGCTGTCCACCGGCTTCCGCAACCCCAACGGGCTCGGGCTCTCGCCCGACGGACGTTTCGTCACCACCAGCGTGCAGGAAGGCAGTTGGACCCCCGCCTCGGCCATCTGCCAGATCGACCTCAAGCAAAATTCCGGCGCGCACTTCGGGGCAGGAGGCATGAAGAACGGCAAGCGGCCGGAGCCGGTCCTGCTCTACCTTCCGCGCGGCGAGGACAATAGCTCCAGCAGCCAGGCTTTCATTCCCGAGGGCTTTTGGAAGACCCTGCGCGGTGACGGAAATCTCATCCACCTCTCGGCTGGTGGCGGCAGTGCATGGCTGGTCATGCGGCAGCGCGTTGGCGCCAGCTGGCAGGGAGCGGCAGTAAGGATCAGCGGCAATTTCGATTCCGGTCCTCAGTGTGCGCATTTCAATTCGAAGGATGGTCATCTCTATGTGAGCAGCATGCAGGGTTGGGGCAGCTACACCCCGAAAGACGGCAGCTTCCAACGCGTCCGCTTCACCGGTGGTGACCAACCCGTACCGGTGAGCTGCGAAGCGCGCGACAACGGAGTCTTGATTCGCTTTAATCAAGCCATCCACTCCGATGAAACGGTTGCCGCCTTTGCCCAGTGCTGGAATTACCGTTACAGCGCCGCGTACGGCTCGCCGGAATATTCGGTTCGATACCCCGACACCCCCGGCCACGACTCGCTCGAGATCCGCAGCGTGCAGCAGCTCGAGGGCGGCCGCGCGCTCTTCGTGGAGATCCCCCAACTCGTCCCGGCCAACCAGATCCACCTTCACATGAGCACCGGCCACGATCTTTTCCTCACCGCGCACGCCCTGGCGGAGCCCTTTACGGATTTTCCCGGTTATACGAAGGTCGCCAAAACGGATCGTGCCGCACAAATCGGCCTACAGGTCCCGGCCGCGGCTAAACCCAATCCCTGGGCCAGCGGACCACCCGGGCGTGAGCTCGTCGTCGAAGCGGCACTCGGTCTGCAGTTCGTGCAGAAGGAACTCACGGTCAAAGCCGGCGAAGCCCTCACCATCCGCTTCAAGAACCCCGACGTCGTGCCCCACAACTGGCTGCTCGCGAAACCGGGCAGTCTGCAACGCCTTGGCGAAAAGTGCAACCGCATGATCACCGACCCGCAAGGCCTCGCCCGACACTACGTTCCCGACAGCGACGAGGTGCTCGCCTACACCGACATGGTGAATCCCCAGTCCGAGTTCGTCATCCACCTCACCGCGCCAACCGAGAAGGGCGCGTATCCATTTCTCTGCACCTTCCCCGGCCACTGGATGGTGATGAACGGCGTGATGAAGGTCGAGTGAGGCGGCATCGGAGGTCCCCCTCTGGGGGGCTGAGTTTCGCAACCGGATCTTATTTAAAATCCGGCTCTCGGAAGGTGATGTTTATTCGACCGTTTTTATGCAGGGGGTTCTTGGGTAGGCTGTGCTCATAGGTGCTCTGGCAGCGCCCATCACCAGCAAGCTGCCGTGGCCTAAATCTAACGAGTAGACCTCGCCACTGCTGTTTTCTCGATAGCTGAACGTGCGCACTTCGCCGAGACTCAGCGACGGGAGGATCGTTTGAGCCCCGGAGGTCTCCTGGTCGAAGTGGTAGGGGGCGTAAAAGTTCCCGTCGGGATAATAGAGGCACATGGCGAGTTCAAAGTGCTTGCTCAGCAGCTGTTCAACCCGTTCCCGCAAGGTCGCCATAACACCCGCCCACACATGAGACGTGCCGTGAATCTGTTCCGGGTGCGTATTTTACTCGATGAGTTCGGCGGTTGAAAACAGGAATTTAAAACTGTCGGTCTCCACCATTTCCCCTGCCGCTTCAATGATCAGCCGCGCTTGGTCCAAATGATATTCTTCAGTCAAGACGCGGTACAATTCGCTGGATTCTTCCTGACTCAGGAAGTCTGGCAAGTAGTCGACCGGACAGGTTAAGGAGAGTTTCATGAGCGACGTGTTTAGTCGATCGGTTGACGATCATCAATGGAGGGATTCCTGGAGGAGGTTGTGACGTTCGCCCTCATTGCTTCGGAGCGGTGGAAGTCTTTAGCGCGGGGTTTCAACCCCGGGCATCCTCCCTTGGATCTCTCGCCCCGGCGGGGCGGAATTTATGCGGTGTCTTCCGGCCCTCCGGGCCGAGAGGTTGTTGGGAGGGAAACCCCGGGATGAATCCCGGGGCTAAAAACCATGACCACTCCGTGGTCGGGAGAAGGCGTTGTCATCGCGCCCTCAACCCATAAACCGGCGATGCCAGCGTTCGAACATCATGAGCAGCCACAGGCGGTGATGATGCGAACAAGTCCCAGCCATGTGTTCCTTGAGCATGCGTTTGACCTCTTTCGGATCGAAGTAGCCGCGGGCATGAAAGCTGGGTGAATCGACGGTATCCATCAGCTCGGATTTAAGCGGGCCGCGGAACCATTCGCCGAGCGGCACGCCGAAGCCCATCTTGGGGCGATCGGCAATTTCGGGAATCAAAATCTCGGGAAAGGTCTCGCGGATGATACGTTTGCCTTTGCCGGGAATGCCTTTCCAATCGGGAGGCAGCCGGGCGGCAAATTCGACGATGCGGTGGTCGAGCAGGGGCGAGCGGCCTTCGAGCGAATGGGCCATGGTCATCCGGTCCATCTTCACCAGCAGGTCGTCGGGCAGGTAGCTGTTGAAATCACAGCGCAGGCAGCGATCGAGGCGGGCAGGACTTTTACACGAGGCCATCCAGGCATCGAGCAGGGTTTCGGTTTCATCCGGCCGGCCGAGCGTGTGCAGGAAATCTTTGGACAAGGCCATCTGCTTGTGATGGTGCCCGAAAATGGTCATCGACATGCGCGGATAAAACGCCTCGTTCGTCCGACCGGTGAGATCAAACAGATGTTGAAAGCCTCGACGCAATTTCGCCGATGGCAAATGCTCGCTGCAGCCGATGATCAAGGGCGCGAGCGCGTTGAGTCCAGGGAGCTGGTAGGGAAAGGACTTCACCGGGGAGAAATAGCGTTCGTACCCACCGAAAATATCATCCCCGCCATCCCCGTTGAGCGCCACGGTGATGTGTTTCCGCGCCGCTTTGGCCACGAAGTAGCTCGGGATCGCGGAGTAGTCGCCGAAGGGCTCATCAAAATGCCAGGCGAGCTCGTCCAGGATGGACGAAGGATCCGGATTCATGTGGATCTCTTCGTGTTCGGTCCCGAACATGTCCGCGATCTTACGTGCGTAGGGCTGCTCGTTGAATGCGTCTTCGGCGAAACAGACGGTGAACGTTTTCACCGGGATGGACGAAACGCGGCTCATTAAACCGACAATCAGGGACGAGTCGATGCCGCCACTCAGGAAGGCCCCGAGCGGCACGTCGCTGATCATCCGGATGCGCACCGCGTCGGCCAGGAGCTCGCGCAGCTCCTCCTGCGCTTCTTCATATGAGCCGGTCGTCTTCGGCATCATCTCCGCCTGCCAGTAGCGTTCAATCCGCGACTGGCCATCCTGCCAGACCAGAAAATGCGCCGGCGGGAGTTTTTTGATGCCCTGGTAGATGGTCTGGGGGCAGGGGACGTATTGCAGGGTCAGGTAGTGGTACAACGCGAGTGGGTCGAGTTGGCGTTCGATGCGCGGGTCTTCGATGATGGATTTGATCTCCGAGCCAAAGACGATGCCATCCGGGGTTTCGTGATAGAACAGCGGCTTCTTGCCCACCCGATCGCGGGCGAGGATCAGCTTGCGCGTTTTGGTGTCCCAGAGGGCCAGGCCGAACATGCCCCAGAGGTGTTCCACGAAGCCTTCTCCGTATTCCTCATACAAGTGCACGATGGTCTCGGTGTCGGTTTGGGTATAAAAGGTATGGCCTTTGGCCTGCAGGGATGCGCGCAGGTCGGGAAAGTTGTAGATCTCACCGTTGAGCACGACCCAGACCGTCTGGTCTTCGTTGTGAATCGGTTGATGCCCGGTGACCAGGTCGACAATCGATAGACGGCGCATGGCCAGTCCGCAGATTTCGTCCGTGTAAAAGCCCTCGTCATCCGGACCGCGATGAACGATCTGATCGTTCATCTTTTTCAGCAGTTCGCCCGAGGGCGGGTGCTTGAGGTTGGTCATGCCACAGATTCCACACATGCGGCTGGTATGACACAGGCCGTCGGGTGCTTCAATGGGTTTTTAATTCGACCCTTCGCCCGGCATGGTTTAGCTAAAGGCCCTATGCAGGCTCGCGCTTTAGTTGATGGTGTCCGGACGTTCGTGCGCAGTGCCACGTCGCGCGCCAACCTGCCTGCAAGCGGCCTGTGGGTGAGCTTCCTCGCGGTGCTCGGCATCATCACCCTGCGCGTTCAAACCTACGTCTCAGGACAGGATCCGAATGCCTACATGCAGATCGTCCAGGAGCTGGTCTATCGCCCGGATGGTTGGAAGGCGGCATTGAGTGCCTGTCTGAAATACGGACCCGGCTGGACCGGATTCCTCGCGGTCACGCGGGTGCTCTTCGGCTCCCTCGCACCGTATTGGGTCGCGCCCCTCGCGTTCATCGGACTCATGCTCCTGCTCTATCGCTTCATGAAGCGGATCGTGATCGAACCGGAGAAAGCCTTTCTCTGTACGACCGCCACGGCCGCGGTCATGCTGACCGGATTTTTCATGAGCCCGTATTACCTCTTGTATCCGTTTCGGGGCACCTTTTGTTACTTCCTCGTCTTTCTCGCCTATGCGTTGTGTGGTTCGCTTGCCGATCGACCACCGAAACGGAGCCGTATCCTGTTCTCCGCAATCGCGATCGCCTATGCGATTCTCGTTCGCGAGCCGATGGTTTTTGCCGCCGCTGCCCTCTTTGTTTTTATCCTGAGCACCCGGGTGCCGTGGCGCTGGAAAACGCTGTTCGTATTCTGCCTCCCGTTTCTAATTCCCCTGATCGCTTTTGCGGGCTCGGCCTTGATTACCGGGGCCTTCGGGACCGAGCAGCTCGAGCTCTGGTGGACCTACCTGGTGCAACGCTATGAAAAGGGCATGGGCGATACCGTGCGCTTCGTGTGTATCGGCCAGTTTAAATATATTCACCAGGCCCTGGGGTGGACGGGCCTCTTTTGCCTCACCCTTGCCTGCGAACGGTTCTGGCGTAACCGGAATTTCCTGTGCCTGCTCGTCCTCCCGGCGGTGGCCCTGTTCGGCTTCTACGCGCTCTATGACGTCGCGCATCAGCGTTATGTGTTATCGATCCTGATCTTTCTCGTCCCCGCGGCGGTGTGCGGCCTGATAGCGCTCCTGGACCTGCTTTTAAAGCGCGGCGTGTTCGCGCGCGTGAATCCACGGCTGGTCTACTATGGCTTGAGCCTCGCTTTCATCGTGCAGTTGGCCATGGCGGGAGCGGGAATGGCCCCGCTCTGGGGCGTCAACGCCGATGCGCGGGACATTCATAATTTCCGCAAGGTGCTGAAATCCCGTTTGCGGCCCGATGATGCGCTGTGCACGGAGTGGTATTTTTCCTATCTGTCCGAAGCGGTGGCGGGTCACACGCGGTATACCAGTTTACAACATCCCGATGAGGTGCTGGAGCATGTGTCAAAAGGGCGGCGGTGCTTCTTCTTGAAACCGCTCGATGAAAAAGCGGCGGTCCATAAACCCAAGCGATTTTTCCAGGTGCCGGTTGAGACCTTGTTGAATCACACCTGCGATCTACAGCCGGTAAAAGAGGCCTCGGGTGCGGTCCGGACGATTTCGTTCGAGGGATTCCCCTATCAGGTGATGGAGGTTAAGGCCTGGACCAAAAGCGACGTTTCCCAGATCGTGCGACCCAAGCCGGACGATGCGCCGGTCCTGTGGTTGAATCTCCGTGCGCCAGGCGGTTGGAAGAAAATCGATCTCATGCGCGATGGGGAGGTGTTGCAGCATCACGAAAGCGACGAGCTCTCCGGGTATGTCGCGGTCATCCTCTCCGCGTCGGTCGGCATGGAGCCGTTCACCGTGCGCGTGCAGAGTGAGCACCCCTTGCCGCCCCGCCCGGTGGTAGGCTTGCAGCGCCACGAGCGGTTTGTGTTGTTCGATCTCGGGCCCGGACGCGATCTCTCGTCGGAGAAATGGTTTTATACGCCCTTTACTCCGGGTCCGTCGGAGACGCGTCAGTTCGCCTTCAACCATTACGATCACGCCAGTCGGAGCGAACTTGCTCAGGGCGCAGTAGACCTTCCGAAGATCTGGATGCCGGTGATTTTCGGCGAGCCGGCCGCGCTCGATGTGAGCCTGTCCTTTAACTGGTTTCGGCGAGCGCCGGGGACGGTAAACATGGCGTATCGATCCGATATCGCGTCAATCGGGGCTTATCCTTTCGATTTAAACAGCCGGGAGAACCGTCACTTTCTTCCCATCCCTCTGGGAGGCGATGCCCCGAGCTGGTTGACCTTTCAGGTGGAAGCAGATGAGGCTTTGCGTAAACACATCCGCTTTTCGCGTATCGGTTTTAGGGTTCACCACTGATGTCAGGCTCCTGTCGCCTCGGCCACAACCGAACTTTTCCCTGTACTACCGGTGCCAACGGGCTAAAATCCCGTGCTTAACCCTTGGAGTCCATTTATGAAAATCGTCCTGTCCACCCTCATCCTTTGTTTCGCTGCCGCCCCGCTCTTTGCGGAAAAAATCAAAGAAGCCGATCCTACCCAGGTCGATGCCGACTATGCCCTCCAGGGTGAATATGCCGGCACGTGCGGAGATAAAAAATTGGGCGTCCAGGTGATCGCGCTCGGCGGTGGAAAATTTCAATCCGTCGGCTACATCGGCGGTTTGCCCGGCGACGGATGGGATAAAGGTGACCGCGAGCGAACCGACGGTGAACTGAAGGACGGGGTGGTTGTCTTCGTCGGAGCCAAAGGCCATATCGGCACGCTCAAAGATGGCAAAATCCAGGTCGCAAACGAAGGCAAGCCCGTGTGCACGCTGAAGAAAGTTCAACGGGTGAGCCCGACCATGGGTCTCAAGCCCCCCGCCGGCGCGGTGGTGCTCTTCGACGGATCCACGGCCGAACATTTTCATGGCGGCAAGATTACCGAAGACGGATTGCTCGAACAGGGTGTGAAGAGCAAACAGGAATTCGGCAGTCACACCATCCACCTGGAATTCCGTACGCCCTACAAGCCTACGGCGCGGGGGCAGGGCCGGGGCAACAGTGGCTTGTACATGCAGGGCCGCTACGAAACCCAGATCCTCGACAGCTTCGGTCTCGAAGGCGAGAACAACGAATGCGGGGGCATCTACAGCATTCGCAAGTCGGATGAGAACATGTGCTTTCCGCCGCTGACCTGGCAAACCTACGACGTTGATTTTACTGCCGCGAAATTTGAAGGCGACAAGAAGACCGCCAATGCCCGGATGACGGTAACGTTGAACGGCGTGGTGATTCACAACGACGTCGAGCTCCCCAAAAGCACGACCGCGTCGCCGAAAAAGGAAGGCCCCGAACCCGGATTTGTTTATATCCAGGACCACGGTAATCCCGTGCGCATGCGCAACATCTGGGTCGTGCCCAAATAACCCTGGCGTGCGGCTGCTTGCTGCCGCCTTGCGCTCCAGCAGCTTGCTGCGGGTCATCAACTGAAACCGAGTTGCTAACCATTGACCTCTTCATATAAATACCCCGCAGCGCTCATCCTCCTGGTCGCGGTGGTCTATGCGTTCTCCCTGGACAATGCCTTTCTCTACGATGACATTCCCCTGATTGTGCATCGCCCGCCTTTGGCGTCCTTCTTTTCCGCCTTCGATGTGTTCACGAAGCCGCATTGGCACAACCTGCCGTATTACCGGCCGGTGGCGGGCTTGTCCATGGCCCTGCAGAAGACCTGGCATGGCAATGTACCGACGATGTTTCATGTCTTCAATATCGGCGTACTCATGTCGGCCGGTTTGCTGGCCTACGCCTTGTTGCGCCTTCCGGTTTTTGGCCTCAAGTCCCTCATGGCCGGTCTCGCTGCGGCTTTGTTTGTGGTGCATCCCGTCGCCTCGTCCTGCGTCTATCCGGTCTGCTCCGGGCGAGAAACCCTCCTCCCGGGCGTGTTCATCCTGCTCGCGATGTACGGCTGGCTACGCGGTGGTCGCGCCGGTTGTGCCATTGGCCTCGCCGGGTTGATCTTCGGTTTGTTGTCGAAAGAGCAGGCGATTGTGATTCCCGCGTTATTCGTCGTGGCCGACGTGCTGAAGCTCACGCGCTTCACCAC
>JBLIND010000034.1:0-27171 GCA_047639095.1 Candidatus Omnitrophota bacterium
CCTCTGGCACCATGTGATGGGGCGGGGGATTGTTCCGACGACGGACGACTTTGGTGTGTTGGGCCAGCGGCCGAGCCATCCGGAACTGTTGGATCATCTCGCGACCCGGTTTGTGGATGGGGGCTGGTCGGTGAAGGGCCTGCTCAAAGAAATCATGCTGAGTCGCACGTACCAGATGTCGAGTAAAGCCGAAGGTCCGGATGAGAACGCGGATCCGAATAATGTTTACCTGCACCGCATGGCGGTAAAACGCCTGGAAGGCGAAGTAATCCGCGACAGTATTCTCGCCGTCTCCGGCAACCTGAATCCGACCCTGTATGGCAAGTCGGTGAATGTGTATCTGACCTCGTTTATGACCGGTCGTGGGCGCCCGGGCGCCTCGGGTCCGCTCGACGGTTCCGGACGTCGGAGTGTCTATGTATCCGTGCGGCGAAACTTCCTCTCTCCGATGATGATGGCCTACGACACGCCTTCTCCCTTCAGCAGCGTGGGGCGCCGTACGGTGTCCAACGTGCCGAGCCAGGCGTTGATCCTGATGAACGATCCCTTCGTGCTGGATCAGGCGAAAAAGTGGGCGGAGCGCGTGGTGAAATCCCCGGACTCCATGGATCAACGGGTGCGGGGCATGTATGAGACGGCCCTGGCTCGCCAGCCGAGTGCAATCGAATTGGAAAAGGCCGTGGGCTTTCTCAAGGCACAGGGCAAGCCGGAGAACGATATCGAGATGTGGCAGGATTTCGCCCACGTGTTGTTCAACGTAAAAGAATTTATTTACATCAATTAGGATCATTCCATCATGAGCGAACACTGTAATCGATTTCGTCCGACCGCGCTGACGCGGCGGGATATGCTGCGTCAATCGGGCCTGGGTTTTGGCGCATCGGCCTTTACGGCCCTGATGGGCAGTCGTGCTTTTGGCGGGGTCGACAGTACCGGCCTGGATCGCACCACGTCCATGGATCCGTTGCAGCCGCGCCAACCGGACTACCAGCCGCGGGCCAAGAATGTGATCTTCCTCTACATGGACGGCGGGGTGTCGCATGTGGATTCCTTCGATCCGAAACCAGCGCTGACGAAGTATAACGGCCGCAGTCCGCACGAGCTGATGGACGTGCAGCCGACCCAGTTCGACAACGTCGGCAAGGTGTTGAAAAGCCCCTGGGAGTTTAAGCACTACGGGCAGAGCGGGACCATGGTCAGCGATCTGTTTCCGAACGTCGGCCGATGTGTGGATGACATTGCGGTGATCCGCTCCATGACCTCCAAGTTCAGTGAGCATACCAACGCCAATTATTTTCTCCATACCGGAAGTGGCCTGCAGGGCCGTCCCAGCATGGGCGCATGGACCGTTTACGGACTCGGCAGTGAATGCCAGAATCTTCCTGGATTTGTCGTGATCAACGGGGGGCTTACCCCGCCGGGCGGCCTCGACAATTTCAACAGCGGATTTTTACCTGCGAGTTTCCAGGGCAGCGTGTTCAATCCACAGGATCCCGCGGTTTCCAACATCACGCCGTCTTCGGGCCTGGACCGGCAGCGTCGCAAGTTGGACTTAATGGCCCAGTTGGATGGTTCCTGCCGCGAGCGGACGGGCGTACACGACAAGCTTGAAAGTGCGATCAAGAATTATGAGCTCGCGTTTAAAATGCAGACCGCGGTTCCGGAGCTCATGGATTTGAGCCGGGAGACCGAGGCGACCAAGAAGATGTATGGGCTGGATCACTCCTTCGACAAGACGCGGATTTTTGCGCAGGAATGCCTGCTGGCCCGCCGCCTGGTGGAGCGGGGGGTTCGCTTCGTCGAGCTCACCTGCCCCAATTGCGGCCACGACCGCTGGGATGCACATGGCAACCTGGTGAAAAACCACGAAAACAATGCCCGCGCTGTGGATCAGCCGATTGCAGGGCTGCTGAAAGACCTGAAGAGCCGCGGGCTTCTCGAGGAAACCCTCGTGGTCTGGGCCGGCGAATTCGGGCGGACGCCCTTTGCCCAGGGCGCGAATGGCCGGGATCATCATCCCTATGCCTATTCCATCTGGATGGCGGGTGGCGGCATCAAGGGTGGCATCACCTACGGCGAGACCGACGAGTTTGGTTTTCACGTGATCGATGGGCGGATGGAAATGCATGACATGCATGCGACGATGCTATACGCGCTGGGGCTGGAGCATACGAAGAGCACCTTCCGGTTCAGTGGGCGCGACATGCGCCTGACCGATGTGCACGGCCATGTGGTCCACGAGTTGTTTGCGTAAAGAGGGGCTGCTAGGAGCGGCGGATCTTCACCTTGAACATGCCCTTGCCGGAGCTCTTCGTGCTGAAGCGTATTTTGCCTACGCGCACATCTGACCAGATAAAGCTCCGGTTCGGTTTGGTGTAGGCGAGGGTGCCCATCACATCGACCTGGTCTTCGGGCGTCTCCTGGCCTTCGAGATGATACCGGAAGTTGATATGGATTTCGCTGTCGGTCTCCGTCCACGCGTAGGGCTTGCCCGCGACCTTGAGGATGTCGCTCATGGTGGGCAGGAGTTTACTGTTCGACATGTTCCACTCTGCGCTCGTCTCGTCCTTCTCGAGGTCGGCGACGTCTGCCTCCTTGAAGACGTGGTCGATCATGGCTTCGTTGATGATGTGGCTGAAGCTGGCGGGGAGGACGACCGTTTTGACTTTTTTCTTTTCAGAGTGGAGCACGATGGAGATGTCGCGATTTTCCTTGTCCAGGTTGTCCGCTTTCTGGTCTGGATACAGCTTAGTGAGATTCCACATCGCGGTGCTCTCTTTTTTGTCACCGCTTTCCACGCTCGGCGGGAGCCCGCCCAACCAGGCGAGATCGGATGCGAACAGCACCGGCTTTTTGCAGCTCATCACCGGCTTCTCGTCGATCAGGCTGAACGAGAAGTATTTTGGAAACTTCGCCAGTTGTTTGCGAAAGCTGTTGAGGCGAAGAAAGACGCAGCCACTGAGTCCGGTGATCAGCAGGAGGACCAGACCGATCTTCAGGGTTTTACGCATCAGTCTTCCAGGTGGCCCATTTCCAGTGACTCGTGGTCCTTTCCGGCATCCTTATCGGCCACCTCCAGGGCATCGTAGCTGTGGGCCATGCCCGCGTTTCGCGCCTGGTTGCGTTTGATGAATTCTTCCACCACCTTTTCGTAGGCATAGGCGCCGGTGGAATGCTTCGCGTAGTAGAGGACGGGTTCACCGTAGCCCGGGGATTCGCTGATTTTTACGCTGCGCGGGATGGCGTATTCGTAGGTGTATTCGCCGAAGGCTTTCCAGACTTCGCCGACAACCTCGTTGGCCAGATTGGTACGTTTGTCGTACATCGTCATCACGATGCCCTCGAGCTCAAGGTCGGGGTTGAGATCGTTGTCGATGATGCGATTCACCAGGTCGGTGATCATGCTGAGGCCTTCGAGGGCGAAATATTCGGTCTGCAGAGGGATCAACACCGAGTCGGCGGCGACCAGAGCGTTGGTGACGATGATGCCCAGGGAGGGCGGACAATCGATGAAGATGAAATCGTAGGTTCCGGCGGCCCGCAAGCTGGCGAGGCCGTCGCGCAGGCGGTATTGGATATTGCCCGAGGTGGCGATTTCGATTTCGGCCCCGGCGAGGTCCGGCTCTGAGGGCAGCAGGTCGAGGTTTTCGTATTCGGTGTTTTTGATGCAGTCTACCGCGGATTTCTCCCCGATGAGCACATCGTAAATGCTGCCGTCTCCCGCATTTTTGTCCAGCCCGAGTCCGCTGGTGGCATTGGCCTGGGAGTCGATATCGAGGAGGAGCACACGATAGCCTTCCCGAGCAACGCCTGCGGCGAGGTTTACCGTCGTCGTGGTTTTACCCACTCCGCCCTTCTGATTAGCGATGGCTACAATGCGTGTCATAGTGACTTTGATGTATGCGAATATACCCGCTTGTCACTTCTTTTCACGCAGGAGTGGCTGCTTCCTCCGCAGGAAAGCAGGGTTTTGCCCGAGACCCTTGAATATTCCCGAAGGTCGTTAAACCGCCTGCGTTTCCCGCGCCCTTTGCTTCCATCGGATTTCTTGTCGAAATCACGATTTAAGGGGCTTAAATTGGAAGAGGAAGGGCATAGTATTTAGAGCATGTATACACGCACAGATCATTCAGTTGGCGCCGGTTCCTGGAGAAGGGGGCTGTGTGCTTGCGCCACAATGCTGGCGGCGATCCTGTTCTGCAGCTGTGGGGGTAAGGTCGATCAGCTGGTGGAAGGCGTGACCGAGAAAGTAGCGGGTCCCCGCATGCCCGTGTATGCAAAGGATGCGGAGCCGCTACTCGTGCAGTTCTGTTACGATTGCCATGGCGACGACAGTGACAAAGGGGGCGTCGCCCTGGATGGCTACGCTGACACGGCCACCCTGTTGTCCGATCATGCGACCTGGAAGCTGGTGCGCGAGAACCTGGTCACAGGCAAGATGCCGCCGGAGGACAAGGCGCAGCCCAGCGATGCCGAACGCAAGCAGCTCATCGCCTGGATCGACCAGGGGGTTTTCCAGATCGACCCGCGCAATCCCGATCCCGGTCGCGTGACCATTCGGCGGTTGAACCGGCAGGAGTACAACAACACCATTCGTGACCTCGTCGGGGTGCATTTTCAGCCGGCGAATGACTTTCCTGCGGATGACAGCGGGTATGGCTTCGACAATATCGGAGACGTCCTGACCCTTTCGCCGTTGTTGGTCGAAAAGTACCTTCGCGCGGCCGAGCAGGTGTTGGAAAAGGCCCTGGTCACGGATGTGCCCAAACCGGGGCTGGTCCGCATTTCGGCCAAGCAGATGAGTGGCGGAAATCGGGACGGGGAGGACCTCCGCTGCCTGCCCAGCGAAGGGGAGATTACCTTCAACCACGAATTTGAGAAGGCCGGCGAATACCTGGTCATCATCAAGGCGTTCGCCAGCCAGGCGGGGCCGGAAACCGCGAAGATGCGGCTGGAGATCGATGGGAAGAACCGTGAAGAATTTTTTGTGCGGGCGACGACAGATGCGCGTGAGGTGTATGAGAAGAAGCTGGAATTGGCCGAAGGTCGGCGGAAGATCGGCGTGGAATTTCTGAATGACTACTACAAGGAAAACGAAGGCGACCGGAATCTGTATGTCGAGTACGTGGCGATTGAAGGCCCCATCGGCGAGGCGCTCGACCGCAAGTTACCGGAGACGCACAAACGTATTATTTTCAAGGAGCCGGATGCGGGTGCCGATCTGACGCATGCACGTGAGATCATTACCCGATTTGCCAGCCGCGCATATCGACGCCCCGTAACCGAGGTCGAGCTCAATCGGCTTTTGCCCTTTGTCCGCATGGCGATGGCTGAGGGGGAGTCTTGGGAAGCGGGGATCAAGCTCGCCCTGCAGGCCGTATTGGTTTCGCCCCAGTTTCTCTTTCGGGGCGAGGTCCAGCCCAACCCGGATAACCCGGAGGAGATCACCTTGATCAGCGAGTACGATCTCGCCTCCCGCCTGTCTTATTTCATCTGGAGCAGCATGCCCGATGAGACGCTCTATCGCCTGGCCGAACAAAATCAGCTGCGCGCGAATCTGGGCCGCGAGGTGCGACGGATGCTGGATAATCCGAAGTCGCGCGCGCTGGCTGAAAATTTTGCCGGCCAGTGGTTGAGGGTGCGCGACATCCGGTTGGTGAAACCGGATCCCGAATACTTCACGGACTTCGATGACGCCTTGCGGGAAGCGATGCTTGAGGAGACGATGCTCTTCTTTACCAGCATTCAGCGCGAGAACCGAAGCCTGTTGGATTTTCTCACGGCCGACTACACCTTCGTGAACGATCGCCTGGCCCGGCATTACGGTATCGAAGGCGTCGACTCCCGCTTCTTTCAACGCGTGCATCTGGATACGCAGCGGCGCAGCGGTGTGCTCACGCATGCGAGTGTGTTGACCTTGACCTCCCATGCCACCCGCACCTCGCCGGTGAATCGAGGGGTATGGGTGCTCGACTCGATTTTGGGTACGCCGCCCCCCCCCCCTCCGCCTGATGTGCCCAGCCTGGAAACGGTGAAAGCGGGCAGCGAAGGCGAGACGCTGACCAACCGCGAGATGCTGGAATTGCACCGTGGGGAGGGAATCTGCGCAAACTGCCACAGGCGGATGGACCCCATTGGATTTGCCATGGAGCATTACGATGCCGTGGGAGTCTGGCGATTGTTGGCGGATGGGGTGCCGGTTGAGCCGGCCGGGCAGCTGGATTCCGGTGAGACCTTCAGTGGGTTTGCCGGCTTGCGGGATATCCTGGCCGACCAGAAGAAAGACCTGTTTATCCGCAATGTCACCAGAAAGATGCTGACCTACGCCCTTGGCCGGGGACTTGAGGTGTATGACGAAGCTGCGGTGGAGAATATCACCTCCAAGTTGCCTGAGCGCGATTACCGCTTTGCCGACCTGGTTTTCGGGGTCGTTCAAAGTGTTCCTTTTCAAAAGCGTCGTGGGGATCGTCGGGCCCCTCCGCTTGCTACCCTTGATAAACCCGCCGGAAGCGATTAACTTAAAGGTGTATGATGTATAACCCCATTCCACGTCGTCGTTTTCTTCAGGGGCTTGGCACGGCCGTTGCCCTGCCATCGCTGGAGGCCATGCTGCCCGCTACTGGTCTTGCGGCCACGAGCGCCCAACCCCTTCGGATGGGGTTTGTTTACATCCCCAACGGGGTGATCATGGATGCGTGGACACCTGAGAAAACGGGCAACGACTACGCGTTGACGCCCTCTCTGGAGTCGCTGGCCAAGGTGAAGCGCGAGATTCAGGTGCTCTCCGGGCTCAAGCATGATAAGGCGCAAGCCAACGGCGATGGCGGCGGGGATCATGCACGTGCGAACGCCACCTTCCTCACCGGCATGCAGGTAAGAAAAACGGCAGGGAAAGATATTCGTGCCGGCGTATCCGTCGATCAATTCGCCGCGCAGAAGGTGGGCCATCACACCCGCTTCCCCTCCTTGGAGCTGAGTTGTGACCAGTCCCGCAAGTCCGGCAACTGCGACTCTGGATACAGTTGCGCGTATTCCTACAACCTGTCCTGGTCCTCGGAGCGCACACCGGTTCCTGCGGAGACAAATCCACGCCTGGTTTTTGAGCGGCTGTTTGCTGGTGGACTCACCCGTGAAGCAAAGGAGGCAAGAGCCCGCCGCTTGAAGTACAATAAGAGTATTCTCGATTTCGTGATGGAAGACACGAAGCGCATGCAGTCCAACCTGGGCTATACGGATAAGCAGAAGCTGGGCGAGTATCTCAATTCAGTTCGTGAGGTTGAAAAGCAGATCGAGAACAGTGAAAAGTTTACCCGCGAACTACCCACGATTGACAGCATTCCGCAGGGCGTGCCCAAGTCGTATAAAGACCACATTCGAATCATGTTTGATCTGATGGTGCTGTCGTACCAGTCGGACACCACGCGGATTGCCACCTTTGGCATGGCCTACGACGGAAGCAACCGGAGTTTTTCTGAGATTGGGGTCAGCGAAGGGCATCATCATCTCTCGCATCACCAGAACAAGCGCGACTGGATCGATAAGCTGAAAAAGATCGATCGTTTCTATATCGAGCAGTTCGCCTACTTTGTCGAAAAGATGCGTAGCATTCGCGAGGGCGATGGCACGTTGTTGGATCATTCAATGATCGTGTGCGGCAGTGCGCACAGTGATGCCAATCGACATGATCACGACAACCTGCCTGTGATCCTGGCCGGCGGAGGTGGAGGGACACTCACCCCTGGACGTCATGTGAAGTATGACAACGATCCGCCCATGATGAATCTCTACCTTTCCATGCTCGATCGCATGGGGGCTGGGACCCATCGGTTGGGGGACAGCACCGGGCAGTTAGGCAACGTCTGAGCGCCCGAGCTTTTATTTGATCACATGGGTGATTCGGTGTAGGTTTAGCCCATGAATCCTCTTGTGGTTACACGTTTGCCGGAGCGCTTCCGGCACCTTGCTGTGTTTACATCGCTGAACGGCTTGTTTGTCAGTGCCCTCAGCGTGTTCTTTTTAGCCGAAACGGCTTTGGGTATCGAAGAGATACCGCCGCCCGGCATTACGGCGACATCGGCTTCCTCTCTTCCAGCCTGGGATAAAAAATCGCCCGAGAGCGTGGCCGACCTGCTCGCGATTCAAGCTCGTGTGCAAAAGGTCTGGGGCGATGTGAGCAGTGCCATCGTCGGTGTGAAAGCCCATGAGGGTGAGGGGAGCGGCGTGGTCGTTACGAAAGACGGGTATGTCTTAACCGCGGGGCATGTCAGTGGAGAGCCGGGGCGCCTGGTCGAGCTGCACTTTCAGGATGGACGCATCGTCACCGCTGAGACGCTTGGCATGTCGACCGTCGCGGATACGGGTATGTGCAAAATTCAGGGAGACGGCGAGTTTCCCTTCGTCGAAATGGCCGAGCCCGATTCGTACAAGGTGGGTTCGTGGTGCATCGCAATCGGGAATCCAAATGGCTATGATCCCGAACGGGGCCTGGTGCTTCGCACCGGTCGGGTGATCAGTGCCGATCGCAATACGATTCGAACCGACTGTAAAATTGTCGGTGGCGACTCGGGTGGACCACTTTTTGATTTGGATGGAAAAGTGATCGGTATTCACAGTCGCATCTCCATGAACAACGAAGACAACTTTCATGCGACAATCGAAGCTTTTGCCAAAGACTGGGAAAAGCTGCAGGACGGGCGTGAAATCAAGCGGGTCTCCCAGGCGAAGCGTGGCCATCTCGGAGTGATCCCCGGTCGGAGTAAAGGCGACGGGGTGCTCGTGCAGAACGTAGGCAGCGGTTCCGCCGCTCAAATTTCAGGCATTAAATCGGGGGATGTCGTGGTGCGCGTAGACGATGATGTCATAAACAATACGGACGATCTCAAAGAGGCTATTTCGATGCGGAAAGTCGATGAGGAGATCGTCATTCGCGTCAAACGCGGCGATGAAGAAATAGACATCAAGGTGGTTCTATTGCGGAGAGGCGAATGAAGCGGGCATACGTCTTGCTCATGGCGCTGCTGTTGGCCCCTGGTGCGCGTCCACTTGCTGCGGTTGAAGAGCCCGATCTTGCACCCCGGTATCGCCTGTTGGGTTCCGCCATTACCTCAGCGATTCGTACGGCGATTCCGGATCTGCCTGAGCATACCGTTGCTTTTGTCCACGAAGATGGGACGCGTTTGCTGGGAGCCGTTGTATCCAACGATGGTTATCTGGTGACCAAGGCGAGTGCGCTGCCGGAATCCTATCAGGTGAAGTTTTCCGATGGCGAGATGTACGAGGCGACTGTGATCGGTGTGGATCGGTATAACGATGTCGCGTTTCTCCAGGTGGAAGGACGCACCGAGTTCAAGCCGGTTGCCTGGGGCAGTTCTGTGGGAATTGCCCACGGCCATTGGCTGGCCTGTAGCGTACCCGATCTCGACGAGTTTCAGGTGGGTGTCGTCAGCGCAAACCGTCGTGTCATCGAAGGGCTCGGAGGGGTGCTCGGTGTTTACCTGGGGGATGACGGACCCGAAATTGGCGGCGTCATGGTCAGCAAGGTGGTACGCAATAGCGGCGCGATGAAGGCGGGACTTGAGCCAGCGGATATTATTGTCGCCATTGAAGGGGTGTCCGTGGTGAAAAAGAAAGACCTTCAGAAGGTCGTTTCCGAACACGATGCCGGTGAAATCATCCGGCTGAAGATTGAGCGGGGAATAGAAGAACTTACCCTCAAGATCAAGCTGGGCTATCGTTCACACGTCTTCGAACGGGGAAGCCGGAACCAGTTGATGAGCGGGCCGACATCCAAGCGCCGAAAAGGATTTGAAGAGATTATTCAGACGGATTTACCACTCGATGCAAACTACATGGGAGGCCCGGTGTTTGGTTTGGATGGGAAAGCCCTCGGTATCAACATTGCCCGCGTCAACCGTGCCGAAACGTTCATGCTGCCGGCTGAGCGCGTATTGGAGTCCATTGAGCGGGTGCTGAATGGGCTGCTCGGCATTGAACCAGATGCGGAAGAGGACGAGGACGAGGGTAGCGAATAGGGCATTTCCGTGTCGGGTGTATTTGGCGTAAGGATAAATCCGAAACGCGTAAACCCTTGAAGTTAGACGTCTTGCAGGCCTTACTCCGGCGTCAGAGAAAGTATGCCTTGAAGGGTATCCCCCCCAGGAATACAATGTGGCTAGTGGTATGGATGTACAACCTGAACTGGAGCGTGCAATAATGTCTAAAGTCCCCTTAGCAAAAGAATTCATGACCCGTCGAATCGTAACCCTTCATCCAGACATGGATATTTACGATGCGATCCGAGGTCTGTTGAAGCACCATATTTCCGGTGCACCGGTGGTTGAAGACGGCATGCTGGTTGGGATCCTTTCTGAGAAGGACTGCCTCAACATGTTTACAAAAAGCGTCTACGATACGATTCCGGGTGGGGTTGTGCGGGACTACATGTCCAAGAAGATCGTCTCCTGCAATCAGGATGACGACCTCTTTGCGGTGGCTGGCATATTCTTCAAAAATTCATTCCGACGCTTGCCCGTGCTCGAAAATGGCAAGTTGATTGGCTTGGTCAGTCGTCCCGATGTGCTCAAAGGGAGTATGGAGCTCTGGGCGGAGCCGGATCATAAGAAAAAATGGAGTGATTCGGTCTACCTCACCGAGGAAATCAAAGCAGCGCTGTATTAAGGACTGCTCGCCTCCTCGCCTCCTCGCCTCCTCGCCTTCCGCGTGCGCCGCTAAAGTGTGCCTTCCTGCAGCGTGCGACAGGCGAAGCTATTGGCGGCGCTTCAGATAAAGCCTTGCATTTCCGGCCAACTTTTATTTTTCTCGTGATCAAACTACGGAGAACCGATGGCTGGACATAGTAAATGGGCAAATATCAAACACCGCAAAGGCGCACAAGACGCCAAGCGTGGAAAAGTCTTCAGCAAAATTGCAAAGGAGATCACTGTCTGTGCTCGCGGAGGCGGCGGTAACCCCGAAGATAATCCCACCTTGCGGACCCTGATTTCCAAGGCCCGTGCGGTCAATATGCCCGCCGACAATATTGATCGGGCGATCAAGAAGGGGACGGGTGAGCTTGCGGATGCCTCCATCTATGAGGAGCTGGCCTACGAGGGCTACGGTCCGGCTGGCGTCGGCTTGATCGTCAAAGTCTTGACCGATAATAAAAACCGGTCGGCATCGGAAGTGCGTCTGTGTTTCACGAAAGCAGGCTATAGCATGGCCAACCAGGGTGCCGTAAGCCATGCCTTCCAGCGGAAAGGCTTGATCACGATTGATGCTGCCGCTGCCACCGAAGAACAACTTTTCGAACTCACGCTTGAAGTCGGTGCGGAAGATATCGAGCAGGATGATGGTACCTGGAGTATCACCACCGATCCCACCCAGTTTATGCAGGTGGTCGAAGTGCTGAACCAGGCCGGAATCGAGATTCAAAGCTCGGAGCTTACCATGCTGCCCGACAACTACCTGCCTGTGGCCGAAAAAGCAGATGCCGAAAAGCTTATCGTCTTTCTGGAAAAGTTGGATGATCTGGATGACGTGCAGGATGTTTACAATAATGCTGAGATCGACGACGCGATCCTGGCGGACCTGTCCCAGGAATAATTTTGGCTCGCGATGCGATCAAGATCATCGGCATCGACACATCGCTGCGTTCCACCGGAATCGGGATCATCCACAGCAACGGCGTGCAGTCCCGGGCGTCGAGTTACGGGGCGATCAGTTGCCCCAAATCCTGGCCCTTATCCCGCTGTCTCCAGCACCTCTCCACCCGCATCGTAGAAATACTCGATGAAGAGTCCCCCGATGTGGCCGCGATCGAAGGTATTTTTTACTGCCGCAACGTGAAGACCGCTATAGCGCTTGGTCACGCTCGCGGTGTGGTCATCGCGGCCTGCAGTCAGAAAGGGTTGGCCGTTTACGAGTACCCACCGCGTTCGGTGAAAAAAGGCATTGTCGGAACCGGTGCGGCGAGCAAGGAGCAAATCGCCCAGATGGTGAAGACGATTTTAGGCCTGAAGGAAGTGCCGCAGGAGGATGCTGCGGATGCCCTGTCCATCGCCATGTGTCACGCCCAGCATGCCCGCATGCAGGATACGCTTGGCATTAAGCCGATTTGACGTGCACCGGCGGCTCTTCCTTGCGTACGAAGCGCCCGACGCACTCCACGTGTCCGGTGCGGGGGAATAAATCCACGGGCTGGATCTGCATGCACTTAAGTCCAGCAATTTCCGCCAGTCGTTCCGCATCGCGTGCGAAGGTCGCGGGTTTGCAGCTCACGTACACCATGCGCTGAGGTTGCAGCTTGGCGATAATGTTGACCAGATGATTGGTCAGTCCGGTTCGTGGCGGGTCGACAATCATCACCTTGGGTCGGTACCCCGCATCTTTTTCCATACGGTCCAGGCGAACCGCATCCAGGTCGCGGGCAGCAAAACGGGTGTTGTCGATGCGATTGGCTTTGGCGTTCACCCGCGCCAGGCGGACGGCCTCCTCGGAATATTCAAAGCCGGTCAGGCGCTGACAGCGTCGGGCCAGCGAAAGCGAAAAGGCGCCCACGCCGGAATAGCATTCCCAGACATCTTCGTCCGCTTTCAGGTTGGCAAAATCGATGATCACCTTCAGCAGCTTTTCGGCCTGCCTCTGGTTCACTTGGAAGAAGGTGTCGGGGGAGAGGGTGAAGGCGTGGCCGTCCAGGGTCTCTTCCAGGTTGGGTTCGCCGTAGACGACTTCGTCATTCCAACGCAGGCTGTACGCGGGAGGGGGAAGCACCTCAGCAAAGTCGGGCAGGCGAATGCCGGATGCCGGAAGGTCGGAATCCACCTGGATGAGAATGCGTTGATCGACGGATGCCTGTCGAAGGGTCAGTCGGTGGAACAGCGAGGTGTGGTCTCGGAAAACCTCGAGCACGCGGTTGGTGGCATCCGTGCCGAGGGCGCAGTGGCTGATGGGCATTACCGCCTCGCCATCTCCGGGGAGATGGTAGCCCAGGGCGTGATCGCGGCAGGAGAAACTGAGCTTGTTGCGATATCCGTACAGGTCGTCCGCCGGGACCAGGGGGAGTACTTCCACCCCCTCCAGGTGTCCGATATGCTGAATCGCGTCTGCAACCTGTTTGTGCTTTAACCGGCCTTCCAGCTCATAGGGAAGTTGCTGCCATTTACAGCCACCGCAGGTCTCAAAGTGGGGGCAGGGGGCTGGGATCCGATCGGATGAAGGTTCGGTGATTTCCAACAGTTTCGCCACCAGGTATTTGTGATGTCGCGTTGTCACGGCGGCCAGGACCTGGTCCCCCGGGACGGTTTTCCCCTCCACAAAGACGGCTTCGCCCTCGTCGGTTTTTCCAAAACAACGAATGCCATCACCTTGATCGGTGATGGTGCAATGTAGAGGTTCTCCTTCAGTCGTACTCATGATATAATCGCCGTGGTGTGTTGGATGTCGGGTTCACCCTAACCGGCGCGGGAATGTACGGCTACGTTAAACGGAGCAGATCTCATGGAAACTACCGGCTTTAGCATGTTGTTGATGATGTTGTTCTCGTTCGGAACCGCGAACGAGCTGCTCGATTTTATGCACACGCCATCCTACTGGCAGCTGCATGACACCCCCATGACTGTGGAACGCATGATCGCCGAGTTCGATGCCCCCGCCGTGGTGGACACCGAAGAAATACCCAAATGGATAGCTGCTTTAGGTGCCGATCATTTTCGCATGCGAAAAGATGCATCGAAGGCACTGCAGGAAATCGGTGAGCCTGCCCGGCCCTTTCTGGAGGCCGCGAGCACCAGCGAAGATCCGGAAATTTCCTCACGGGCGAGGAGCTTGCTGGCATCCCTTCCGTCTCGCCAGCCATCTACTGCGATTCGTCGCCTGATGGCGGTGCGGACCCTGGGTGAATTAAAGGATCCGAAAGGCTTAGCCGTGCTCGAGTCGTTGCTCGATTCCAATGAACCGTTTCTCGCCGACTTTGCCCGACTTGCCGCCCAGCGCATCGAGGGGAAGCCGCATGAACACGTCCCGCTCAAACACAACCCCGCCGACCTGGCCTTGTTGCCATCGAACACAGCCGCATTGGGACAGATGGTGGTGCCGGGTGATCCGGATTGGCATGTGGAAAAGCTTTTTGAACACATGCCCATGTTTGGAGCTGTTGAAGGACAGGCGGATATGCTGGCCGAGATGACCGAGGCGATCGGTCTGGCTGCTGAACAACTCGGGAATGTGCGTTTGGATGCGCTTACCCTGGGCTTTACGGAGAACATCGCGCGTGGCGACGGGGCGATGATCCTCATTGCACATGGTAAATGGGATGTCCGAAAGATGACTGCGGGGCTGAAGCAGATGGCGCCTGATTGGCCGCAGCAGAACGTCGACGACCAGACGGTGATCGTGATCGAATCGAATGTCCGGTTGATCGCCTTTGACGATGCGACCCTGGCTTTCGTTGCCGCTACGGATGAGGCCGGGCAGATGGTTCGGAAGCTCATCCAGGCGAAAAAGCAGCCTGTAGATCTTGCGTTGGACGCAGGTTTGATTCAGGAGCTCTCTGGAATGGATCGCGCGCAACCCACCTGGCTGATCGCGGATCTGAAAAAGGCTGCCCCCGACCTGGATGGTCCATTCAAAAGCTTGGAACATCTGTCACTCACGACGCGGTCCGTGGATCAGAAAAGTATCCTGCACTTCACGGTTCGAGGACGCCCTGGAGCGACCGTCGCCCTGGTTCAGGAAGTTCTCCAAGGCAAGGTGAAGGAAATGATCGCCCAGGTAGAGCAGGGCGCAACGTTCCTTCCGAAGGGCGAGCAGACGATTAAGATGCTGAAAAGCCTGAAGCTGGAACGCGGAGCGCAGGGCTTGAGCGGTCAGTTTGAGCTGGATAAGCAGGCCGGGACTTCTTTGTTTATGCCGCTGCTGATGTTTGGCCGAATGCCCTTGCAGCAGCTGGAATAGGTGCGGTTGGTGCCAGCGACCGCCCGCTTGGAGTCAGGGTTTCTCTGACCCTCCGCTCGTCTTGCCCCCGTATTCCTGCTTGGGGCTTTATCATTTACCATCCGCATAACTCGGATTGGTAAATCATGAATTTTAAAGTCGATTACAATCAAGCCCCGCTACTCGTCATCTGGGAAGTCACCCGGGCCTGCGCGCTGGCCTGTCAACACTGCCGCGCGAGTGCCATCGATTGGCGCCACCCGGATGAACTTGCCACGGCCGAGGGATGCGCGTTGATCGATGACATCGCCGAAATGGGCACCCCGCTGGTCGTGTTTACCGGTGGCGATCCGCTGCAGCGCGACGATCTGGGCGATCTGATTCGTCATGCAAAGAAGGTTGGCCTTCGTGTGGGGACCATCCCGGCTTCGACTCCGCGATTGACCCGCGAACGCCTGGTCGAGCTCAAAAAGGCCGGTATCGGTCAAATCGCCCTCAGTCTCGACGGTGCCGATGCCGAAGGTCACGACGGATTCCGCTGTGTGCCCGGCTCCTATGATAAGGTGATGGAGGGGGCGCGCTGGGCGAGAGATGAAGCGATTCCGCTGCAGATCAATACGGTTTTCGCCGACTGGAATTTCGATCAGTTTGATGCGATTGCCGATCTGGTCGATAGCCTGGGCGTGGTTTTCTGGGAAGTTTTCTTTCTCGTCCCGACCGGACGTGGTGCGACCCTCGATGGTTGCCTCTCCGAACAATACGAGCAACTGTTTGCCAAGCTCTATGCGCGCTCGTTAAAGGTTTCATTTATTATCAAGGTGACTGAAGGGCCGCACTATCGGCGCTATGTCGCCCAGCAGCAAAAGGCCGCTCGCCAGGCGCATCCGGGTGTTGAGGTTCCGGCGCCCGTGACGACCCGTCGCGCGGGCATGGGGATTTCGCGGACCTATCCCGGTGTGAATGCCGGCAAGGGTTTTTGCTTCGTGGACCATGTAGGCGAGGTCTACCCGAGTGGTTTCCTTCCCCTGGAGGCCGGTTCTGTCCGGGATCGTTCCATCATCGACATCTATCGGAACCACCCGCTGTTCCTGTCCCTGCGCGATCCCGATCTACTTGGAGGTAAATGTGGTGTCTGTTCGTATCGAAACATTTGTGGAGGCTCTCGTGCGCGTGCGTACGCGGTGACGGGGGATCACCTGGCGGAGGAGCCTTGCTGTGCGTATGAGCCTGAATTTGATAAAGCCTTCAGCGCGGTTTCATAAGTGGCGGAAAGACGAATCATGCACGTTACGATTATTGGCGGCGGAATTTCCGGGCTGAGCACGGCCTGGTTTCTGGACAAGCAACGAACCGATCGCGATGAACCTCTGAAGTACACCCTGCTTGAGGCCAGCCCCCGGCTCGGAGGGAAAATCTGGACGGATCATCAGGATGGATTTCTGATCGAAGGAGGTGCCGATTCTTTTGTGACGCAAAAGCCAGCCGCCCTTACGCTCTGCCGGGCCCTGGGCCTGGGAGATGAGTTACTGCCCTGTAACGGGCAGCAATCCACCGTCTACATCTTGCGCAAAGGGCGGCTGATTCCTTTGCCGAAAGGCTTTCGAATCGCGGCACCTACTCAACTCTGGTCGTTCTTGAATTCACCGATTCTATCCCTCCCAGGGAAATTGCGGGTCGGCCTGGAACCCTTTATTTCGCCGCGAAAATCCCTGGAAGACGAGAGCCTCGCCGCGTTTATTGAACGCCGTCTTGGCCGGGAAATGCTGGCCGGCATCGCCGGGCCGATCATGAGTGGGATCTTCAGCACCGATCCGGAACGGCTGAGCATGGCCAGCAGTTTCCCCCGTTTCCAGCAGCTGGAGCAGGAGTATGGGAGCGTGATTCGCGGGATGGTTGCCGAAAAACGTAAGCACGCGGGTTCACTATCTAACCGCGAGCCGCCGGCGATGTTCATGGGGCTGAAATCGGGTATGGGCAGCCTGGTACATGCGCTCAGCGAGCGGGTGAAAGGTGCCGTATATACGGATTGTCAGGTCACCGGAATCACGCGCCTGGAGCATGGACGATTCGCCGTGGACTGCATGCGGCAAAATGATGCGCAGACCATCATGAGCGATGCACTCATCCTGGCGGTGCCGGCCCGGAGTTCTGCTCCGCTTATCCGAACGCTCCAGCCGGAGCTTGCGGAGGAGCTCGCAGCCATTCGTTACAGCAACACCATCCATGCCTACCTGGGCTTTCGAGCCGAGGATTTGCCGAAGGGAACACCGCCTCCCGGTTTTGGCTTCGTGGTGCCTCCGTGCGAAGGGCGGGGGATTCGTTCCTGCACGTTCAGCTCGATTAAATTCCCCGGTCGCGCCTCGGAAGGGCAGGTGCTCTTGCGGGCGTTTCTCTCGCCGGAGCTCCAGGAAAGCCATGTGGCCCGACCGCATGCGGAGATCATCGACGTTGTGAAGAAGGAGCTGAACGCGTTGATGGGGATTCAGGCGACGCCGATCCTGGAAAAGGTCTATGCCTATCCGGCAAGCAATCCACAATATGAGGTGGGGCACCAGGATCGGATGGACCGTATCGATGGACTGGCCGCAACCTGCCCCGGCCTCCATTTTGTCGGTAGTTCCTTTCGCGGTGTGGGTATTCCAGATATCGTTGCGGACGCCGAGCGCGTGGCTCAGCAATGCTGCGCAGGCCTCACCGTCGAGCCGGCTTTGCTTCCGATCTGAAGTTTATGTGCGCAGCCAATCGGCCAGCGGTTCAGCCGCAAGGGGAAGTGGAGCATGCGTGATCATCCCCCAACACGGCTCCTTGATCATCAAGCCTTGATGTTCACCCAGGTGTGGACGTGCGGCTTGCCGCGGAAGTACCAGACCATATGCGGCCCTTCGATCTGCCAGACATCCCAGATGCCATCATTGCCGATATCTTCTTTTTTGAAGTAGGAGATGTGAAGGTCCTCGAAGCCGTTTTTCTTGATCAGCTTCATGGACTCTTCCCGGTCAACCTGACGGAACGGCGCCAGCAGGTCGTGCATAACCTGGTCGGCCAGGCCTTGTTGATCCGCGCTGAGGCTGGACATGGCCAGTCCTTCAAAGTTTTGTTCCTTTAACGCGACGGTTTTGGTGCCGTGCTCGCCGCGCGATTGGTCGAGCAGGGCCTGCTCGCGTTGCTTTCCGTCGAGGGCCTGGAAGAGCTCGTTCGCCCGTTTCGCCTGGAACCAGTACGCATTGCCGTCGTGACCGGGCTTCTCGTTAAAGTGCTGAGCGGCATGGCCGTAAAAGATGGGTCCACCGAATGCGGCCCCTTCGACCGAATCACCATCGCAACGCCGGGTCACGTGTCGACCGGAGAGAACAAACTCGAACTTGCCCGTGTCCGGTTCGCCGAAAAGGGCCACGGCGCATTTACCCAGGCCCCCTTGCCCATTGTCGGCTTCGACCTGCTTGAGAACGGTTTGAGCGTACTCCTCGCTATGCAGACTGAGGAAGATCTCTTTGATCATCTGCTGTTGGTCCGCGTTGAAGGTTTCGAAGATGCGGTCGGTCACGATGCGCCAGTTGTTATCCACCCGATGACGCAGCTCGTGCTCCCAGGGGAAGGTCACCTTCTTGCGCTGCTCTTCGTTCAGGCTCTTGAATAAGGTAGCCGCGAGCGTTTCAGATTTGGGTGCGGCAAGGAGGGGCGTGGAGGAGGCGAGCAAGGCGCCTGCAGCAGAGGATTTGATAAAGGTGCGACGGTCGTGAGGCGAGTTCATATTCATGTCCTGAGTTTAAGCGGCTTGATCGAGGGGGGAAAGGAGATTTTCGCCGGTGTTTTCACGCTCACAGGTAGTCGTTGCCTGTACCGGAAACGCTACAGGATGGCTTTGTTCAGCGTGAGCAGCGGCAGGAGCACGGCCAGGGCGATCATCAGGACAAACAGGCCGACCACGAGGATGATGACCGGCTCCATCAGGCTGAGCATGCGAGCGATACTGCGCTCCCATGCCTGTTGATACCGGCGTGCGGCGTTGAGGAGTAAGCCTGGGACCTCGCCGCTGGCCTCGCCCGCTCGAATCCATCCGGGCAGGGTTTCACTGAGGGGGGGGATTGCGCTCACCGCGTCGGCCAGGCTGCCCCCGTGGCGGATGGTTTCTGCCTGAGCTGCGGCGAGCTGACCGACCCACAGACTGCCGGTTGCTTTTCCGGCAAGCGCGACACTCTCGGTTACTGGAATGCCACCTTCGAGCATCAGGGATAAGGTGCGGGCGAAGCGAAGGTTCACCAGGGAGGTATAAATGCGTCCCGCCACCGGCCAGCGGAACATGCGCTGGTCCCATTTGGCGCGTGACCCTTCATGGGTACGCGCGCGTCGGAACATCCATGCGATACCGATGGCCGCAATGGGGAGCACCAGCAGTCCGGGACCGTTCATCAGTTGGCCCGCGCCCATCATCATCCGGGTCACCCACGGGAGCTCGACATCCATACTGAGCAGCACTTTGCTGAAGGCGGGGAACATGACGGTCACCAGAATGATCATCGCAATGGCGGCGAGCGTCAGTACCACGAGCGGGTAGACCAGGGCGGTTTGCACCTTCTCGCGGACCACCTGGTCTTCTTCGAGAAAGGCGGCGAGGTGATCGATCGAGGCATGCAGCTTGCCGGTCGTCTCACCCACTTCGATCATCGCCCGCTCGAAATCCGTGACCTGTGGGTGGGCATCGCCCATGGCCGTGGCCAGGGAGGCCCCTTCGCGAATCGCATCCCGGACCCCGGCAAGGATGCCGGTGTTTCGGCCCAGCTCCGGGGTGTCGATCAGGATGTCGAAGGCCTGGTCCAAGGGCAGGCCGGCTTTGATGAGTGCGGCCATCTCGCGATAGATGAGACTGCGGGTGTTGGCATCGAACAGCCGTTTGCGTGAACGCGATCCTCGTTTGGTGCCCGCGGGTTGAATGGTCCGGGTCAGCACACCCTGGCGGGAAAGCCGCTCTCGGGCATCCTTGAGGTCGAAGGCCTGCACCATGCCTTTTGCGGCATGACCGGCCTCGGTGTAGCCGCGATATTCAAAGGTCTTCATGTCGCAGATGGGGCGCCGAGGATACTGCGGACCTCATCCAGACTGGTCAGGCCCAATGCAACTTTGTTCAACGCATCATGCCAGAGCGTCTCCGTACCCTGGTCCGCACTCAGGCCGCGCAGCTCTTCCAGCCCCTGATTCTGGCGAATCGCGCCCTGCATGCGTTCGTTGATCAGGTGTAGCTCGTAGATGCCCACGCGACCGCTGAAACCTTCCCGGCATTGATCGCAACCCACGGCGCGATATCGGGTTTTGCCTTCGAGCCCTTCGCTGAGTGCGCCAAGGCTTGCGATGACATCGCTTTCGGTCTCTTCGACCTTGCAGTGGGGGCAGAGTCGACGCACGAGCCGTTGCGCCATGGTTGCGCGGGTGGATTCGGCGAGGAGAAAAGGTTCAACGCCCATGTCGGTGAGTCGTACGACCGCGCTGAGCGCATCATTCGTGTGTAAGGTGCTGAAGACCAGGTGACCGGTGAGCGAGGCCTGCACCACGATTTCGGCCGTTTCGATGTCCCGGGTTTCCCCCACGAGGATGATGTCCGGATCCTGGCGTAAGATGTGTCGAAGGCCTCTTGCAAAGGTCAATCCGATGTCGGGTTTCACCCCGATCTGCCCGATCCGGGGAAGCTGGTACTCCACCGGGTCCTCGATCGTCATGACGTTGCGGCGGTCGGTGTCCAATTCCTGAAGCGCGGCGTAGAGGCTGGTCGTTTTTCCGCTGCCGGTTGGGCCGGTGACCCAGATCACGCCATGGGGCTCACGCAAGAGCGTGCGAAAGGGTTCCAGAACCGATGCGGGCATGCCGAGCTCGGACATGGAAAGGTGGGTCGTGTCATGTCGTAAGAGGCGCAAAACAATCCGTTCCCCTTCGGCCACCGGAACCGTAGACATGCGCACATCGATCTCGCGTTCGCCGACATTCACCCGTGCCATGCCATCCTGGGGCAGCCGTTTTTCGGCGATGTCGAGGCGGGCCATGATTTTCAGGCGGGAGGAGAGTGCGGCCTCCATGGACTTCGGCGGAGCGGGTCGATCGTACATCACGCCGTCCAGGCGGAAGCGCACCCGCATGGTCTTGTCGAAAGGCTCGATGTGAATATCCGAGGCACCTTCCTTCAGGGCATCCAGAAGGATCTGATTGACCAGCTGGGTGACGGGTGCCTGTTCGCTGCTCCGCAGCAGATCCGAGGATCGATCACTGGTTGTTGCGGCGGGGCTATTCGTCTCCATGTTGGCGATGAGGGTCCCCGAGCTGTGTTGCTTGCTGAAGTAGCAGATCTCAATGGCTTCGAGAATCAGATGCTTCGGCGCGAGCAGGGGAATCGGTTCCACCTGAAGGAGCAGGGATAAATCGTTCTGCTCGATCACCGCCGCGGGATCGTTGGTCAGAATGTGTACTTCGCCTTGATGCCGCACAGGCAGCATCAGGCGGGTACGGGCGAATTCAACCGGCAGGTCGTGGACCAGGCTGGCGTCGAGCATGTCGCGGTCGATGGTCTCCAGCACGTCACAGACAAAATGATCGGCGAGGACCTGGAGAATCTGGATTTCTTTCAGCCCATGCCGGTCCACCAGAATATCGATGAGCGAAGTGGGCTCATCCGTACGCGCCTCCGCGGCTGCCGACACCCATTGCTCTTCACTGATCAAGCCATGCTTTTTAAGCAGCTCACCGATGAGCATGGGTCAGTCTCCAGCTTTCTGCTTAATGATGGGTGAGCGGGGTTCAATCTCGGGCAGGAGCAAGTTGGTATCCTGCTGCCAGATGCGCATCCGTTCCTCGGCGCGGGCCATATCGGTCACCACGTGTGGGGTCACGAAAACAAGGAGGTTGGTCCGCTGTTTGCGTTTGGTGGTGGTGCGGAACAAAGCACCCACGAGGGGGAGTCGACCCAGCACCGGTACCCGGGATTCCTGGTTGACCATGTCTTCGCGAATCAGTCCGCTGATGATGACCGTCGATCGATCCGGCACGGTGACGGTCGTGCTGAATTCGCGCTTGGTAATCGTAGGGGCGAAGGTGCCTTCCGGGCCTTCGTCGATGATCGCCTCGATCGTCGGGGCAATTTTCATCGTCACTTCCTGGTTGGGGTTCACCTGGGGCGTGATCGATAAATTCAGTCCAACGTCCATGCGTTTGATGTTCTGGACGATGTCTCGATTGGCCGCACCGGCACCCTGGATGGTCGACTCCGTAATGGGAATGTTGTCGACCACGCTCACCTTGGCTTCCATGTTATTCCGGGCGAGCAAGGCGGGTTTTGAGATGATGCGTACGTTGCGTTCCTGTGCCAGCGCGCGCATCAGAAAGGGGATGCGGGGAACGACCCGTCCATCGGACATGGTAATGGTGCCGCGGGCGACCCCGAGCGAGAGGCCCTGGCTGAACACACTCTGGGTCGCCAGGTCCAGAATTTCGTCAGCACTGCCTGGACGGCTGCGCCCGATGGCGGTGGTCGATCCATCTTTTGGCGTTTCGATCGTGGCCCACTCCACGCCGAGGTCGAGGCCGTCGTCGGTCGCGACTTCGGCGATCAACACTTCCACCAGGACCTGGCTGGGCTGGACATCCAATTCATCCACCAACTTGACGACGTAATCGAAATCAATCGGGTCGGCATTTACGAGTAAGGCGTTATTGTTGATGTCGGGTTCGATCACGATGCGTTGAAGCTGCCCGGGCGTCGTCGACTTGGTCATCAGGTTATTCAGGCTTTTGGCAAAGTCTTCCGCCCGGAGATATTTGAGCATGATGGCATTCAGGTGGCCGCGACCCGCCGCGCTTTCAATATCGAGTTGGGTAATCAGTTTTTTGGCTTCCTCGACTTGCACCGGTGGCCCGACAATCACGAGGCTGTTGGCGACTTGCGAAGGCACGATGGTCAAACCGGAGGGGAGGGTGCCGGCTTCTCCGGCCACTCGTTGCATGTGGGCCACAACCTTTGCATTGGCATTTTCTCCGCCGCGAATGGCGGCCATTACCTGGGCTGCGACATCGACGGCGGAGGCATGTTTGAGCTGGATGACTTCCATCATCCCCGACGCACCTTCACGATCGAGCTCGTTGATGAGCTTTTCCAGGCGGGCAATGTGCTCGGCGGTATCGGTAATGATGAGATGGTTGGTTGGAGGGAAGGCGGTAATGGCGCCTTCACGGCCTCCGTGAACCAGGGGTTCAAGCACCTTGCGGACATCCGCCGCGTTGGAATGCTTGAGCTTGAAGATGCGTTGAATCAATCCGTTGCCTCGGTGCGGCTCGTCGGGTCCGACGATGGGCGCGGCCTCTACCATGCTGGGCGCGAGTCGGATGATGTGATACGCCCCACTTTTTTCAACCGCCGTGTAGCCACTGGACTCCAGGGCCGAAAGAAACAGCGGTAGCATTTCGTTGGCTGCGATTTTGTCGGAGGTGACGACGGAAATTTTCCCGGTGACTGACGTGCCGACGACGAAGCGCTTGCCGGTCACTTCCTGGACCACCCCAACCATGCTGCGAATGTCGACATTGGGGAAATTGAAGTCGACCATCGGGCCGTTCTTGGCCGGTGCGTCCTCCTGGGCGCTGGCGACGTGTGTGAACATACAGCAACCCGCTAGGATCAGCAGGAAGGTCTGCCATTTACTGGCGGGGGCATGCATCATGGGATTTTATCTCAGGTTAGACCGCGTTCGGAGCGCTCGATGAAAGCGTAAAGATGCGCCATTTCCGGCGTATTTTCCAGTTCTGCTTTCATTTTTTCCACGGCCTGGCTGACCGAAAGGTCCTGAAGATAAAGCGTTTTAAACGCATTCTTTAAGGCGGTAATGTTTTCGCGTTCAAATCCCTGTCGCTTTAGTCCAATGGCGTTAATCCCGCGCACTTCCAGCGGATTCCCATCAGCGGTCATGAACGGGGGCACGTCTTTGACTACTTTCGAGCAACCCCCTGTGATGGAAAGACGTCCAACCCGTACAAATTGATGCACCCCACACAGGCCGCCGATGATCGACTGGTCTTCAACCACCACGTGTCCGGCCAAGGTGGCCGCGTTGGCCATGATCACCCGGTCGCCCACGATGCAGTCATGCGCGATGTGGCAGTAAGCCATGATGTGGCAGTGGCTTCCGAGGATGGTGTTGTCCCCGTCGAAGGTGGCGGTGTTAATGGTCACGTATTCGCGAATCGTGTTGCCTTCACCGATGATCACGCCGGGAGAACCGCCCGCGTATTTCAAGTCCTGGGTGATAAAGCCGATGCTTGCGAACGGATAGATGATGCAGTTCGCGCCGATGGTGGTGGGGCCTTCAATGCAGACATGAGAGATCAGGCGCGTGCCTGCTCCGATTTTTACCTGCTTCCCGATGATGCAATACGGGCCGACCGATACGTCTGCTGCCAACTCCGCATCAGGGTCGATGATGGCGGTGGGATGAATCTCAGCCATCAGTCTTTACTGAACGTAAAGGACAAATCAGCTTCGCAGACGAGCTCGTCGCCGACGAAGGCTTTGCCCGTGACCTTGGCCATTTGCAGGCGGGCGCGCTGGAACTTGACTTCGAGGCGCAACGTGTCGCCCGGGCGGACCATACGGCGAAATTTAGCCTTATCGATACTGGTGAAATAGGCGATTTTGCCTTCGCGGCCGGACCACTTATTGAGGAGGATGCCGGCGACCTGGGCCATCGATTCCAGCTGCAGGACGCCAGGCATAACTGGATTCCCGGGGAAGTGCCCGGTGAAGAAGGGTTCGTTGATCGTAACGTTCTTCTCGCCAATGATGTAGGTTTCGTAATCGCTGTCCGTAATGCGATCAACCAGCAGCAGGGGATACCTGTGCGGTAAAACCTCAAAAATCTCATTAATATCCATGCTTGCCATAGCTTCCTCGGTGACTCCAGAGCGGGCAAAAAAGCCGATATGGGAGGTGAATACAAGGTCTATTTCTCTGCTTCTCAGTTCTCAGAGCCGCGTACCTGGATGCAAAGATGTGCTGCCGCTCTATCCTGAGCTTCAATAATGCGTAAGCGGAGAATTTTTGGGCCGGGGATGCAGCTACTTGAGGCGACCCTGAATGGCTTCGATATTCGCCGTCATCACGGCGAGGTAATCGCTGTCTGGTGCGTGTTCACAGGGTGAAAACACCACGGATACCAGTCCAAAGCGTTGTTTTAGCAGGGCTTGTATTTCGGGGAGCGGTTCGGTTTCCCAGAGGATAGTTGAGGCGGGATGGTTCCCGAGCAGGTGTTTCACATTGAGGAGGGCCGTCGCGTCCGGGACCACCGCGGGATCGAGGTCCAGATTGAGCAGGTTCCATGCGTAGCGTTTGGCGAGGTAGTTGTAGGCCGGATGCGCAGCCAGCATGGGGAGTTCTCCCGAAAGGGCATTCAGGGATCGATGAAGTCCGTCCAGGTCGTCAATCAGCTCCTTAAACTGTTCGTTTATCTGGCTTTCGTGCTCAGGCAGGCGTTTGAGGATCGCCTGCTGGACGATCCTTGCCTGGATTTTCAGATTCACAGGATCCAGCCAGGTATGCCCGTCAAGGCCTTCATGGGCATGGTCACCGCTCGGACCATGGCTGTGTTTTACCGCATGCTCGTATTCGATCAGCTCCGACCGGAGGATCGCCGTGGTATCCACGATGCGGCTCGCGGGCAGATTGACCTTGGCCGGCCAGGATTCAAACGCCGCTCCGTTGATCAGGATAAGATCGGCCTGCTGCATCGCAAGGATGGCCTCGTCTCCAGGCATCCAGGTTGCCGCATCGGCATCGGCCGGCAGGGGATTGCGGACCTCCGTCAGCTCGCCGGTCATGCGTTCCGCGATATACGCCAGCGGATAGAAGGAGGCCACGATCAGCGGTTTCTCCCGCTTGCTAACCTCCGGAGGGGGCGGGGCAGGTGCGATCTCGGCCTCACGGCCGCAACCGGTGAACAGCAGGGCCATGGCCAGCAAAGCGCATGGGGGCAGGCCTGAATGCTTCGGGCTTCGATCAGGTCCCGAAGGACTTGGGATGTACTTGAGGCTGCGCATTTTCATAACCATTTCCAGAACGGGAGCTGATACAAAATAAGCCCGACCCCGAGGCTTGCAAGCAACAATCCGCCTACAGAAAGAATGAGCCATTCCAGGCATTGCAGACGGACCATGGTGCCCCGACTGCAGCCCATGCGATACATGGTTTCCATTTCCCGCCGCCGAATTTTCAAGGAGAGCAGCACAATGATGGTGATGAAGAGCAGGCAGACGATGATCATCAAGCTGAAGCTCGTGTCGAAAAATCGCTTCACCTGAAACACGATGCGCAGGAGCTCGTCCATGACCTCGCGGCTGACCAGCATCTGGTGAAGCGGGGAGCGATTGTAGGCGCTCTTGAGCAGGGTCGCATCCTTGGGGCTGTGCGGTTGCACCAGGATCGCGGTGATCGGCATGTTCGTGGTGGAGCCATGCAGATGAAAGCTGCTCAGATTGTTCTCCGTGACCTCCGTGTATTCGACCACCGCCGCATTGGCACGCACCGTATCGCCCTCGCGGTTTAGAATCAGCTTTTCATTGGCCGCAACATCCTCGTGTCCATGATATTTCCCCTGGATGAGCCAGGCCGTTTTCAGGTCGACGAAAACCGCCCGGTCATCCGGTGAGCCATTGCGGGAAAGGACCCCGCTTACCCGCATGTTCACCGGGTACGTGGATGCGATGTTGTACAGGCTGGTCTGATCGGTGAGCAAACGATCACCCGGCTCCAGGTTTAGGGTTTTTGCCGTGTCGGCGCCGAGCACGCAATCGCCCAGGCGCAACGGTAGATGGCCTGCGGTTGCGGTCAGGTTGCGGAACGTAAAATATTCCAGGATGCTGCCTACGATGGGGTGGTTCTTGGCGGTGAACTGAACATGCAGGGGGATGGTGTCGGCACGTTCGGTCGCATCGATAACGGTCTGTTGCTCGAGCGTGATCATCTTCGGCGATTCAGAGGTGAAGTAGAGGCTGTTGACGACGAGGTCGTACCGATCGCCGCGCGCGCCCACAATCATCGGCGTCGCTTCCGCCCGGGCGGTCAATCGGGTTTCATACACCGCGATCAAGGTGTTCAGGAGCAGCGGGAGAAAGAAGGTGATGCCGAGACACAGCATAAGGATGAGGGATTTCCACCGATTAAATCGGAGGTAACTCCAGGTCATGCGCAGCTGGCCGTTCATGCGGGCGCCCCGGTCA
>JBLIND010000035.1:0-26745 GCA_047639095.1 Candidatus Omnitrophota bacterium
TACGGGACCGGCGTTCACACTGAGCCCGGCGATGCCCTGGCGATCGATTCCATAATGAAGCAAGCCGAACCAAAAGCGTTTGGTCTGAGAACGCTGATCCTGGAAACCGTGCAAAGCGAACTCTTCACCCACAAGTAGAGACGACCCCGATGAAAAACGAAATCCCCCGCCGCCTGTTTTTGAAAAACGCTGGCATCACCTTAAGCCTGCCCTTGCTGGAGTCTATGCGGCCCATGCACGCGCGCGCAGCAGATGGGTCGACCCAACCCAGGCGTATGGTCTGCATCGGCGTCCCCTTCGGGTTCGAACCCACGGCCTTCGTCCCGTTGAAAGCGGGGCGCGCGTATGAGCTACCCGCTCACCTGAAACCACTGGAGGCGTTTCGGAACGATTTCACCATCATGAGCGGACTGAGCCATCCGAATACCGGAGGCGGCGGTCACAAGGCGGAAGCGGTCATGCTGAGCGGCGCGCCCTATCCGGATTACTCCTACAATTTAAAGAACACGATCTCGGTCGATCAAGCCTTCGCCAGCCATGTGCGTGGTCAAACGCGATATGAAAGTCTGTGCCTGACCACGTATTCCGGCTCGTTGTCATCGACCGCCAACGGCGTCTCGATCCCTGCGATCAACCGGCCGACGGAGGTGTTCAAAAAACTCTTTCTCGCCTCGACTCCGGCGCAAGCGGAAGCCGAGATGCACAAGATCGATGAGGGGCGGAGCATGCTCGACTTCGTCAGCGCGGAAGCGAAACAGTTGAACGCGAAGATCAGCACAGCCGACCGACATCGGGTTGATGAGTATTTCGAATCGGTCCGCGATGTCGAACGGCAGTTGAAGATGTCGCGGGAATGGGTCAATCAACCGAAGCCCGAACCCATCGGCAACGAACCCCGAGACATCGGCGACAACGCGGAACAGGCCGCTAAATTCCGCCTGATGGTCGACATGATGCATCTCGCACTGGTAACGGATTCTACCCGTGCCATAAGTATCCGGACCTTCGGGATGCACCACGATTTGTCGCATCACGGAAAAGATGCCAAGAAACTCGAGGCCTGCCGCAAGGTGGAGTTGGAGCTGATTCTTGCGTATGGAGAGCTCTTACGTAAACTCAAGGAATCCAAGGAAGGTTCGGGCACGCTGCTCGATGGAACCATGGTGATGATGATGAGCAATCTCCGCGATGGCAACACCCACTGGACGTATAACCTGCCTGCCATTCTCGCCGGAGGTGGCTTCAAGCATGGGCAACACTTGGCCTTCAATCAGCCGTATCTTGAGGAGGTCGGGAGAGAATTGAATCCCCCGGAAGGAAAGCCGGAGCAGGTGCAGAAGAAGATTCCGATCATGGGGAAAGATCAGCAGCCCCTTTGTAATCTCTACACGTCGATGCTGCAGCGCGGCGGCGTGGAAACGGAACGATTCAGCACCGCGACCGGTCGGCTGGAAGGCCTGGATTTTGCCTAGTCATCGCCTCCTCGTGATCCTGGCTGCGCTGGGATCACTTCCATCTCAAGCCCTTTCCAAATCGGACCTGGATGTACGTCCCTTTATCGAACAGCACTGCATGGATTGCCACGATGAAGACACGGCACGCGCGGGCTTTCGCATCGATTTGCTAAGCACGGATTTCACCACCGGGGACAACGCTGGAAAGTGGCATGAGGTGATGAATAAGATCAACTCGGGCGAGATGCCACCGGAGAAGAAGCCCCGGCCCGATGCAGAGGAAGCGTTTGAAGTGGCTTCCTGGGTAGCGCAGAAACTCGACGAAACGACGAAGGCGGCCCAGGGCGCGGGCGGGCGGGTGCCCTTGCGACGCATGAACCGGGTGGAATACGCCAACACCGTGCGCGACCTGTTCTTCCTGGATGAGAACTTCGCGCGGCGGGTGGAAAAAGAGCTGCCCGCGGATGGCAAAGTCGGTGGTTTCGATCGTGGGTCGGCGGGGCTGTTCATGGATGAGGGGCAACTTGATCAATACCTGGCGGTGGCGGACCTGGTACTCGATGAGGCGGTGTTTCACGAGCCGCCGAAGGTGCAGAAGCTAACCTATGACGGCATGATGAATCGGTATGTCCACGGACTGCAGACCGCGTTCCTGGATGACAACGATGAGTATGTCGAGACCAGCGTGCCGTTCGAAGTCGATCTACTTGAGGAACCGCTCGCGTGGATTCCTCAGCCAAACTTTGATCAATGGGGATCGAAAGACCGGCGCTACGTGCCCCACGGCCCGTATGGTTGGAGCTTAAAAGATGGCGGCACCGAATACCTCGGCCATCTCCGCTTTTACAACGGGGACTGGGGCAAGCACGGCATGAACGGCGACGGCTGGTATCGGATTCGCGTTCAAGCGGGCGCGTTCAAAGGCGAGGGCGAGGAAGCGTTGGAAGAAGTGCGACTGGAATCGCAGTTCGCGAAGGGTAGTCCGATCGAAAATTTACAGTCGGTGGTTATCGACGCGCCGCTCGATGCGCCGAAGGAATACGAGTTTATGATGTACCTCGAAATGGGCCCGCCCGGCATGAGTCGAGACTGGCGCCTGACCTGGGATTTTGGCAGTCGCAAAGAACCGTGCATCGCGGATCCCAGCTATTGGGACGTGCAATGGAAGCAGGTCATCGTCGGAGGCGACATCGCGCGGGCGAAGGCCGAAAAGAAGCCTCCCGAAGAGATCGAGCGCCTGAAAAAACTGCTCGAAGAAACCATCGCGGCGGCCACCGAGAACCGCAAGACCTTCGATCAGCCGTACTGGATCTGGAACCCAAAGCTCGACATCGAGAAACGGCCACGACTCTGGATCGGAAAAATGGAGTGGGAAGGCCCGATCTTCGCATGGCCGCCCAAAGGCCGAACCGCGCTGTTTTTCGAGGGGGATGAACGCGATGACGACGTGTATCTGCGCGATATATTTGAGACGTTCCTGCCCCGTGCGTATCGGCGATGCGTCACGCCGGAGGAGGTGGATCACGTGGTGAACTGGACGCTGAAAACCAAGGCCGACCGTAGCCTGCCCTTCGCTGAAGCCGTGCGGGAAGGCGTAAAAAGCGTGCTGTGCTCGGCGAAGTTTCTGTATATCGGCAGCGAGGCGATGCCTGCGCAAGGGACCGCCACGGCGTCGGAGGGACCGCAACCCGTGGACGACTGGCAACTCGCCAGTCGACTGTCGTACCTCTTGTGGAGCAGCGCGCCGGACGACGACTTGTATCGCCTCGCCAGGCAAAACAAGCTGCGCGATCCCGCCGTGCTCCGTACGCAAGTCAAACGGATGATTGCCGACCCGAAGTCCTGGGAATTTGTTCGCAGTTTCGCCGGACAGTGGCTCGGCGTACGCAACTTCAAAAACGGGAACCCGCCTAATCGCGATTTCTATAAGCACTACGACGATGCGCTGCGCGATAGCTCGAAGCGCGAGCCGCTCGAGTTTTGCAACGAAGTATTGCAGAAGGATCTTCCCATCACCGACTTCATCGACAGCAACTTTCTCATGATCGATGCGCGCATGGCCAAGCATTACGAGATCAAAGGCGTAGAAGGTGACGATTTTCGCCGCGTGCCCGCGCCCGCCGACGATCGGCGCGGGGGCGTGCTCGGTATGTCAGGCATTCTCACCTACCTCTCCGATGGCACGCGCACCCTGCCGGTGCGCCGGGCGACCTGGGTGCTCGACACCCTCTGGAACCAGGCCGTGCCACCGCCGCCACCGAACGCGGGTGACCTGCCGCCCATCAAGGACCGGAAGCAACGCAGCGTGCGGGAACGCCTTGAAGAGCATCGCACCTCCGCGAACTGCGCGAGCTGCCACTCCCGAGTGGACCCGTTTGGCATGGCTCTGGAAAATTACGACGCAACCGGCACGTGGCGTGACCGTCAAAACGGCGAAGGCATGCAGGGGGACCAAAATTCGCCGGAGCTGGATGTGAGTGGCAAGCTGCCCAATGGGACGGAATTCAAGAGTCTGCAGGAATTTAAAGCCGCACTGCTGGCGGAAAAGGAACCCTTCGTAAGAGGCTTCACCGAAAAGCTGCTCTGCTACGCGCTTGGTCGCCCCATTGGCTACGCGGATCATCTCACCGTCGAACAGATCATGTCACAGGCCGAACCACACGCATACGGGCTACAGGAAATCATCCAGGCCACGGTTGCATCCGAGTATTTTCAAACTAAATGATAAGAGATACGCATGAACATCAATACCCATAACTGGCGCCTGGAGCGCCGCACCTTTCTTAAAGGCATCGGGGCAAGTGTTGCGCTGCCCTGGCTCGAAGTGATGAGCGACAACGCGAAAGACATCACCTCCGCCGGTTCCATTGCCGAAGGTGAAATTCCACGTCGGGCGATGTTTTCGTATTGGGGACTGGGTGCGGAAACTACGGGATTTACGCCAGTGGACACCGGTAAAAATTACACCCTCACGCCATCGCTTGCGCCGCTCGCACCGTTCAAGGACGACTGCACCCTGATGACGGGGCTGGAGTCGTTCACCGGCGGTCACGGTGCCTGCAGTTGCCTGCTCACCGGGGTCAACACGGTGCGCAATGCCAAGACGCTCATGTCGGTCGATCAGCAACTGGCCCTGCATCACGGCAGTGCGACCCGCTTCCCCTCGCTCGTGCTCGGAACCGTGCGCCAGACCGGCTTCGGAGGGCCGTTCCCGACAACGCTTTCGTGGAGTAAAAACCACACGCCCATTACGCCCGAGAACCGACCCGAAGTCCTGTTTGAAAAACTCTTCGGAAGTGAGGACCACAACACCATCGCCGCAGCGAAGGAAGCCATGGCGCACCGGGCCAGCCTGCTGGACACGATAAAGGATCAGGCGGACGCGCTCCAGCGTCAACTCGGCAAGGATGACCGCGAGCGGCTGGACCAGTATTTTACCAGTATCCGCGACCTCGAGGAACGCATCAAGGTCGAGGGCGAATGGATCGATCGTCCGAAGCCCAAGGTCGAAAAACCCGACTACGGTCAGGGGTCGCCGCGCGACCGAATTGACAAGGATGGTCGCGGCTACTCGGAATATACCCGCATGATGTTCGATATCATTGCCCTGGCATTCGAGACCGACAGCACGCGCGCCGTGAGCCACATTCCGCGCACGGAGGGGGACGAAGCCCGGACCTATGGCTACCAGACCAAGAGCAAGTGGGACCTGCACACGATCACGCACAACGCCCAGGAAGATGAGAAAATCGACATGTGGCGGCAGCTCGACGCGCTCTATCTCGGGGAGTGGGCCCATTTTCTCAACCGCCTCAAGAGCGTAAAAGAAGGCGATGGCACCTTGCTCGACAACACCATGGCTGCCTGGGCCACCACCAACGGCGGGCCCAACGCGCACGATTCAAAACACCTGCCGCTGATCCTGTGCGGCGGCTCCGCGCTCGGCCTCAAGCACCAGGGACACCTGGTGAAGACCGGCATGCCGATTGCCAATGTCTGGCAGACCGTCGTTGACCGGGTGGGCATGCCAATGCCGGAGAACTTCCAGGGCGGCCTGGCCGACGGTGTGGTCAAAGAACTGGTGTGATACCCGCTGCCAGGTAACCGGTCACCCGGTTAAGGCTTCATCGCGGTGAGCACGTCCACGTTTACGCATTCATACGCGACCGCCTGCATGACCCCGCTCGCGGGAAACAGGCGAATCGGGTAGCCCTCGATGCTCACGCAGGCATCGCCGTAGGCGTATCCCATGTCGATGAAATCGGGATAGGTTTCCGCAAACGCAAATTGCGCACCGGGATGTTCCGCAGCGATGAGCAGGACCCGGGATTTTTTTTCGTCGAACACCTTCTGCACGTTCTCGTGCAGCCCCATGTAGCCCAGGCGCAGGGTTAAACCGCCATCCGGTGCGTGTTCACGATACCGCTTCAACTGCGCATCGACATTGTGATGCACCTCGATGTTGCGGGCCCACTTTTTGTCGTCGTACTTGCCGATGTAGTTCATCGCCATATGCCCCGATGAAGCGACCACGACCGGGCTACCGCCTTCCTTCACCTCGGTGACGATCATTTCTGCCGCGCGGGCGACCGCCGGCAACTGGTTACGCCCAAATGCACGCAGGTGGGACCGCATCTGCTCCAGGTATTGCTTCCCGAGCGCACCCGGCGGAATCGCGGGCACCTGGAGATCCGCATGGAAGCGATCCTTGCGAAAGTACTTTTCGGACCACGCCTTTCCACCCTCGGTTTCCCAACTTTTCCACATCGGCGGCATCCGGCCCTTGCGGGTGTGCGCGGATACGAATTCGGCGGTGAAGCACCAACCCAACAGGGCATTGACGATGTGGTTGCTTTTACCGAGTCGCTGACCCGGCCCGTCGAGCAACCGGTCGGTCGCTCCGTTTCCGGTATCCATCCAGGCATCGCAGAGCGGGACCATCTTCGCGATTTCGGGATGTTTTTTGGCGCCGAAGCCCAGCACGTAAATACCCTTTGCCCGGTAATCCGCAATGCGTTTCCCCTCGTCGCCGCGCGGCGCTTCGTCCCAGGCCATCACCACCATGTCCTGTTTCACATCTTCGGGATTCCGTTCCTTCTCCGCCTGCGGCGGCCGGTCGAAACCGAAGTGGATGATCCCGCCGCTGCGCCCGAACAACTCCTGCTCGAGGGTGGAACCCATCCACGGCACACCCATAATGCCCCCTTGCGCGTATCGTTCTGCGCAAATCTCCGCCACACGGGTAATCTCGGGAAGCTGGGATTCGACCGCATCGACTTTTTTCTCCAGCTCCTGGAGGAAGGTTTCCGCAGGGGAAGCGGGTGGAGCAGGTATTTTAAAGCCCTCGATCTTCAGCAGCGTAAACGGATAGAGGATGGTCGCGTACAAGGTGCCGTCCTGTCCGGCGAGCAGAGCCATGTGATGATGCAGCGGGGTCATGCGCCCGTCCGGAAGGGTGTGGAAGCCGTGACTCCACGCGGGCTTTTTCCCGTCGGGGCCCGGGCCAAACTCAAAAAAATCCGGGTTCGTCACCGCGAGCACTCCGAGGTCTTCCGACTTATTTTTCGTGGGATCGTACCGCAGCAGGTGGTGTAACTTACCTTCACCAAAACCCGTCTCATTGTTAACGGAAACCAGGGTGTAGATTCTGCCATCCGGGGCAATGGTCAATGCGCAACGCGAATCGGGCTGCTTTCCTTCAATCATTTTCCCACAACTTTCCGCCTCTACGACTTCGCCCTCGCTAAATAGATCGACGACCAGCAAGGTGGGGTCATTCATGAGGATCAAGTACGCGGTCCGCCCATCCGTCGCCAGGTTCCAGGTCGGAATCGCGGCGCCGTTCGGACGCGTAAACACTTCGTTGCCCACCATGATTGGACGGGTGCGAACCATACCGCTCTGCGGATCGAATTGTGCCAACTTGAAATCTTCTGTGATCGCATTCGCGCGGCCACGCCCATCGATGAGGGTGGTCGCGTAGGGCGTAAGCATCGGCCCGATTTCATGGTAATCTCCGTTCCCCAGGTTATGGCGCATCCAATGCTGATCCTCGCAGGTGACGATGTACGCAAGTCCCCGGGCTTCATCCGCGACTACATCGGCGATCCCCTGCCCCGGAAAGGGCATGCCCCGGTTTTGCGCTTCGCCGCTCCGCGGATCGTAAACCACGAAATAGCCCCCCGCGTAGGTCGAAGTATCGCCCTTTTCAGCATAGCCTTGCTTGGTGCCCAGGTACATCTTCCCACTGGGCCCCACAAAATTACGGGTATGGAACTTGGCCTGCGCGGCATAGCCGGTTGCGTTCAACCCGCACAACTTGCGCGCATCAACCACGACACGCTGTTGTTCGGTTACAGGATCGAATTCGACCAGGAATGCATTCTCCCCGTATTTTGCCGTGCCTACGTACACCCGGCCATCCCGAGCCTCGCACAATGAAAAATATCCCGACTCCTCGTTGTGGGTTTCCGGCAGCATATGAAAAGCCTTCGCTTCCACGTAAGGGAACGGTGCAGGATCCGCGGCCTGCGCATACGTCGGAAGCACTGCAAGCAGGGCTGAAAATAGTGCACGTTTCATCATATTCTCCGTTTGAATCCAGGTTTATCGAGGCAGGCGATTGATGGTCCCATAGTACTCCTGGATGATTTCGTGTCCGTCTTCATCTTCCAGGTCGAACTTGATCGCGATCTGCATCACCGGCTGTAAGGGCTCGGTCTTCAAGGTCACACTTAATCCATTCGCGGCACGGGTGGCGGAAAGTACCTTGACCGTATCCCCTTTCAGATCCCCCTTCTGACCGAGCACTTTTTCGGGGTCCTGGACGGAATATAAACTCGATCCGTACTGTTCGCTCCAACGGTAGTTCCATTGGCTGATGGCATAGCTGCTCAAGTCTTCGGCGAGATCCTTCTCCACGGGACAGGAAAAGCGCAATACGATGCTATCTGTTAGAAATTCGACCTCCATCAAACGGCGAAGTGCTTGGCTGGTTCGGCGCACGCGTTGAAAGCAGCCGTCGCGCCCCCCATTGGTTTGCCAGCCACGCAGGCCCGCGACATACAGATGATCGTCCGCGGCATTAAACCGGCCACGCATGATCCCAGAGGTGAAGTTCATTGGAAAACGCACCACGCCACCCTGCATCACGCCATCCACCTCCTGTTTCAACACATGAAACAGACTGCACTTGCCATAGGATATATGCAACAACTCCCCCGACAGCGGACCCCATTTCCCCTCCGGAACCCAAACCTGGCCGCCCGTGGAATTTTCGACCGCAAACGGCAGCCAGCATAGCGGCGGATCGTATGTTGCGGGGGGCGGATTGCGATGGGACATCCCATGACAGCCGTAGAAGCCTCCTTCCTTCATCCAGTTGATCCGGCAGACCGGCGTCCAGATGCCTTCATTATCTCCACTGGTTACCTGGCCTTGGGGACCAACGCCAATGCCATTCGGCGCACGCAACCCTGTGGCATACCGATCCAGCTTTTTTCCATCGGCCGACACTCGCAACATACAGCCGTTGTGCTTTGAAATCGGATCGTAATATTGCGTGCCGAGTAACGGGGCGCCTTTGCTGAAATAGAAATTGCCCGCGGGATCCGTTTCGAGGCCGAAGGTGAACTCGTGGAAATTCGGGGTAGCGCAAAGGCCGTTGTTAAAATTCTCGTAGAAATCCGCCTCGCCATCGTCGTTGGTGTCATGCAGACGGGTAATCTGATCGCGACCCAGCACGTACACGGTATCGTCAACGATCTTGAGTCCGAGCGGCTGAAACAAGCCGGTGGCGAAACGGCGCCATTTGAGTGAGCCCAGGTCCTCGTCGATTCCATCTACCGTCCATACATCGCCCGCCCAAGTGGAAAGGGCCGCGCGCTTACCGTCGGAAAAGATATCGAGACCGCCCACTTTGAACCAGGCATGCCAGGGATTTTCCTCGGGAAGGGTCAGGGTATCAACCGCGAAAGCACCCTTGTCCTCCCCGCGCACGCCCACCGTCTCCACCACTTGGGGAAAACGTCCTTCACCAGCTTGCATTAAGGCGCGTGGATCTTCGATCGGCGTCGCCAAGGCTTCGGCTATCGCATCCGAACCCGCGCGGCCGAGAGCGATCTTCAACAAACGCGCTTCGTTCGCGGGCGGAATGAGCAGTACCAATCGGCGTCCCATCTGCACCTCCCAACGGGCCGCTTCGATCCCGACCTTGCCCGCGGTGAGGTCGCCCAACTTTTGCATGCGCCCGTTCGCATGCGGCGGCGAACCGTCGAATCCGGTTCCATGACCGAAGTCGTTCCGCAACGTGCACACCAACAGCGAGACCGGATGTTTCGTCGGGGCCAGGTGCAGGCTGCGGGTAACCAAAAGCTGATCGCGATACTTCACCGCTTGCGGCATTTCCAGCACTGCACATTCGCCTACGGTATACGAAAAGGACACGCGCAACCCGTGCACATAGAGCCCCCGATATTTCGCTTGCTCGGCGGGCAAGGGGCCAAACGGTTCCGGACGTGGATCGTTGAATGCCCCCGAAACCGAAGCCCCGGGAAAAGGCCCCATGCCAAAAATCAGTTTTCCTTCGACCGCGGGTCGCGAACGTTCCGGGGGGCGGTGCGCTCCGTCGAACGGGGTGCCCATCAACTTCAGCCAGCCATCCGACCAGGCACCCGAATAACGCAATAAATCCGTATCAAAACAGACGCTGACCCCATGCTCCAACTTCACCGTGGTGCCTTTGAGGGTGATGCCATCCATTTCCTCGCCATCCACCGACCAAGGCATGGTTACCGAGCTTTGCAGAAAGGGACCATACTGCATTTGTTCCCAGGGATTCTCGGCTGGGGAAAGCGTAGCGACGAGGAGTAGACCGAGGCAAAAACGAAAATATCTCATATCCTCGCATGGTAAACAGGTTGTGGCATTCATCTACAACAATAGCTCTCGGCTCTCCCCGGAGAATATAACCGGTGGTTCCTTTACACTCCACCGACCGCCACTCCCGGGCCCGTGGACAGGCAGACCCACACCGAGTCGAAGGGTGGGTCGATCAACCTGCGGGAACCGAAAGATATGGGGCTTCCTGATGCCAGCGTATCTGGTATACATTGCATCAGCACCGCCATGATTAAAAACTCAACGACGCTTACCATGAATCGCCGTACGTTCATTCGTTCCGGCACCGGGTTCCTTGCGCTCCCCTGGCTGGAGAGTCTGGCCAGCGCCGCGAACCCGACGCCACCGAAACGCATCGTAAACATCTGCACCAGTTTCGGACTGTATGGGCCGTCCTTTTTCCCCGAGCAGGCCGGGCGTGATTATACGCCCAGCGCGTACCTGGAATTGCTCGGCGATCTGCGCAACGACTTCACTGTGTTCTCCGGGATCAGTCATCCCGAGATCGGCGGAGACCACGCCTCCGAGGCCTGCTTCCTGACCTCCGCCATGCATCCAACCCGTCCCGGATTTCGAAACACGGTATCGATGGACGTGATCGCGGCGCGGGCGGTGTCCGGAGCCACCCGCTTTCCCTTGCTGACCTTTTCCACTCTCGACGGCAGCCCGCTATCGTATACCGAAACCGGCGCCGGCATTCCCGCCTGGAACATCCCGTCGAAGATCTACGCAAAGATGTTTATTGCCGGGGGGAAGAACGAGATTGAACGGGAGCTGGCGCGGATTCGCCGCGGTCACAGCATTCTCGATCGCATGAAGGATCGACTCGCCGCGCTCAGCCGATCGGTCAGCGCCTACGATCGCCAGCAGATCGCGGACTACACGGAAGCCGTACGGGGATTGGAAAAACAGCTCGTCGCCGAAGAAAAATGGATTCACCTGCCGAAGCCCACCATGGACGAACCGCAGCCCAACGAAAATTATCCCAGCCCGTTCTCCGACCGCAGCAACAGCATCGGGCGCGCGGCAGTGATGATGAATCTCGCCAAGCTCGCGGTGCAGACCGACGCGACCCGCGTGGTCAGTCTATTTATCAAAGGCATGGATGAGAAGCCGCCGATCGCGGGTATTTCGGAGGGGCACCACGGCTTGAGTCACCATGGCCGCAATCCTGAGAAGATCGCCCAGCTCAAGCTCATAGAGCAGGTGAAGATGGAAGCGTTCCGAAATTTTCTGCGCGCGCTGCGCGACACTCCGGAAGCCGGGGGCAACCTGCTGGATTCAACCCAGGTGCTCATCGGGAGCAACCTCGGGGACGCGAGCGGTCACGGCACCACCAACCTGCCGATCCTGCTGGCCGGGGGCGGCTGGAAACACGGTCAGCATATCGCGGGCGATGTGAAGAACAATACGCCATTGGGCAAACTCTACGTCAACATGCTGCAGCGGTTTGGCGTGGAGACCGATGCGTTCGGTTCGGGTAAGGGAACCATCGCCGGGCTGAGCTGATTTCGCGCATGAGTATCGTGTCTTTCCATATGCTACGTCCCCTGATCGTTTGCCTGGCGTTGCTGCCCCCGGCGCTGGCGGAGGATGCCGCAAGGGTCTTTCAGCAGCAGATCGCACCCATTCTCGAAGCCCGTTGCACCGATTGCCACGGAGGCACGAAGCCCAAAGCCCAGCTGAGCCTGGAAGCCATCCCCACCCTGGAGCATCTGCGCACCCACTATCATCACTGGTACAACGTACTGGAGCAGATCGAGACCGGGACCATGCCACCCGAGAAAGCCGATCCCCTCGCATCGGCTGACCGGGAAGCGCTGATGGCTTGGATCCGCGGCGATCTCACCCGGCTGCTGGTCGAGCAACAGCGAAGAGAAGGCCGCAGCCAATTCCGCCGCCTCTCACGCAACGATTACGCCAACACGGTGCAGGATATTTTCGGTATTCGTCCGCCGGCGATCCGGCTGATGCCGGGCGATGGACGCGTGGATGGCTACGACAAAGTGAGCAAAGCCCTGCCCTTCTCGCCCGCGGCTACCGAGGCGCAGCTGAAGATGGCCGAGGCCACGATCGAGCGCATGTTCACCCATCCGCAAGACCGGAAAACCAAACGGTTGTGGTCGCGTGCCAGCGAACAGTCCAAGGGCCATCTCCTGGAACTGCCGGACAACTGGAACGTCTCGTTCAACTCCGACACCCATTCCGGCGCGCTGCGCGCGGCAAAGGAGGACGGCAGCCCGGGCGGCGGCTCTCCCAGTCCGCGCAAACCCGGGCGGCACCTCCTGCGCATGCACGTCTACGGCTACCAGACCGACCAGCCACTCCCGGTGGGAATCTACGCCGGCCACGTGTGGGCCTACCCGCAGATCCTCAAGCTGCTCAAGGTCATCGATGTCCCACCAGGCACCCCGGCCATCGTCGAAACCGAAGTGTACTTAAGAACCAACCGCGACAACGACATTCCCGGCGACGGCATTCGGCTCATCCCCCTCGGTCTCGGCGTACCCGTGCCCAAGAACACTCAAGCCAGCGAGCGAGGCAAAGGTAAACCCGGTCTCGCTATTCAGTGGATCGACATCGAAGAGCTCGAAGGCGCCCTCCCCGGTCAGGACCTGCTCTTCGCCGATCTTACCGACGCCATGCGACAGGCTTTCCAGTACCGCAAGACGCTGAAGTCCTCGAACATCCCGCACGAAGAGGTCGAGTCGATGATGCACAAGACCTTCGCCCGCGTGGGGGCCCGCCTGTTCCGCCGTGACCTCGGAGAGGCCGAGCTGACTGGCCTGACGGATCGCTATTTCGCGGTGCTCGACGACGACACCACCACGCTCAAGGACGCCTTCTTCACCGAACTCGTCTCCCTGATGACCGCGCCGGATTTCCTTTGCGTGGTCGAAGACGCCGGCAAGCTGAACGACTTCGCCCTCGCCTCCCGACTCGCGTACTTCCTGTGGAACTCGACCCCGGACGCGGAACTGCTCGCAGTCGCTCGGGCAGGAAAACTCGGCGATGTCGCGGGCCTGCGCGCGCAAACCGAACGCCTGCTGAACGATCCAAAGTCGGACCGTTTCGTGGAAGACTTCCTCGACCAGTGGCTCGGCCTGTGGGGCCTGGAGAACACCACCCCGGACCGGGACCTCTATCCCGAATACGACGACGAATTAAAATTCTCCAGCCCGCTGGAAACCCGGGCCAGCTTTCGCCGCATGCTGGATGACAACCGGAGCGTAAAGGATTTCGTCGCTCCGGACTGGGCGATGATCAATGAGCGCCTGGCCGAGCTCTATGGCATTCCCGGGGTGAACGGCTTCGGCATCCGCGCGGTCAAGCTGCCTGCCGACACGCCCTTCGGTGGCATCTGGACCCAGGCCTCGACCTTGAAGGTCACCGCCAACGGCACGCTTACCTCACCGGTCAAGCGCGGGGTCTGGGTTTCCGATCGCCTGCTCGGCATTTCCATCCCGCCTCCGCCGTCTAACATCCAACCCGTGGTGCCCGATACCCGCGGCGCGCAGACCCTGCGTGAGCAACTCGCCCTGCACAGCCAGAAAGGTAGTTGTAAAGCCTGCCATGCCCGCTTTGACCCCTACGGCTTCGCGCTGGAAAGTTTCGACGTGATGGGCAACTTCCGCAGCCGATATCGCAAGGCAAATCCCGAGAAGAGAGAGGGTAAAAAATGGATCGAAGGCCTACCGGTTGATTGCACCGGCAGCACTCCGGACGGCACCGCCTTCGCCGACATCCGGGAACTGCGCAAACTCCTCGCAAGCCATCCCGAACAACTTGCTCGCGGAGTCGTGCGCCATCTCCTCACCTACGCCACCGGAGAACCCACCTCCCCTATCGATCATCCCGCAATCGAGGCGATTGTATCCAAAGCCGCAACCGACGATTACGGCCTGCGCACCCTCCTTCACGGCGTGATCCAGAGCGACGTCTTCCGCTGGAAATAGATTCGCCTTCATAAGGCGGAGGCATGCGCGCGATCCGCAAACCCGGGACCCTTGATGAACAAACACTATATATCCGCCCGGACAGTCCAAATTACGTGACAATTTCGTATTTTAGGCAACTCTCCTCATTATGCTCGGATACGGATCATTTAAAGCTCAGGACTGCGCAGGTCTCACCCGCCGTTCTTTTATCAAAACGGCGGCCGCAATTCCTTTCACCCTCGGTGCCACCAATCAGGTGCTGGAAGCCGCCCAGGAGGCGCAGCGCAGCGGTCGCGTGAAGTCGGTCATCGTTCTCTGGCTCTGGGGCGGGCCCAGCCACATCGACACCTTTGATCCCAAACCGGATGCCCCCATGGAATACCGTGGGCCCTTCGGCACGATTCCGACCAAGACGCCCGGCATGCATTTTACCGAGTTGCTCCCACGCATGGCTGCCCGTAGTGACAAATTTACTGTCATCCGTTCCATGGTCACGACCAATGGGGGCCATCCCGGTGCCGGCACCGTGGGCCTGACCGGATACGAAGAAAATGCCGGACCGATTCAACCCAATTTTGGTTCCATCATTGCCAAGGACCGCGGCTCATCCGAAGCGCTTCCCCCATTCTTTTATGTCGGCCGGGGAATCCCGCGCGACCTTCCCCGGCGCATCGAAGGGTATGGGGGCGGCACCCTCGGCAAGGCCTACGACCCCTTCCTGGTCAACGCGAGCGCAAAGGGCCAGGTGAGTATCCCCCAACTCGATCTGCTCGAAGGCATGACGCCGCTGCGCATTCAGCATCGCAAGCGACTGCTGGAAGAGCTCGACCAAGTCGAACGGAAACTTGAGTCAGCCGGGATTGACGAATGGCACCGCACACATCAAAGCGCCTACGGTCTGCTCGCCGATCCTGCCGCGCGAAAGGCCTTCGACCTCACCGAGGAAAGCCAGCGCACGCGTGACAGTTATGGGCAAACGACTTTCGGCCAGGGTTGCCTGCTCGCGCGTCGACTCGCGGAAGCACGCGTCCCTTACATCCAGGTTAACTGGAGCGAATACGTGGAGACCTTTTCACCCAACTGCGACTTTGGTTGGGATACCCACATCTTCAACTTCGAACTTCTGCAGGATCGCCATTGCCCCATTCTTGACCGCGCCTATTCCGCGCTGATCGACGACCTGCATGATCGTAGCATGCTCGACGACACGCTGGTCATCGCCATGGGTGAATTCGGACGTACCCCCAAGATCAGCAACCGGGCGGCACGCGAACATCATCAGCACTGTTACTTCTCCATCTGGGCCGGGGGCGGCATCGAACCGGGACGCTGCATTGGCGAAAGTGATGCGAAAGGCGAACACCCCATCACCCGACCAATCACCCCCTTGCAAGTCGGAACGACCATCGCCGAACTCTGCGGAATCGGAGCCAAGAAACGCGCGGAGATGAAAGTGCTCGACGGCGGAAGCGTGATTCATGAACTTATCTAAGCTCCTCGCACTCGTTCTCTGCCTGGGCGCGGCCGCACACGCGGAGACGCGCCTCACCTTTGACGGCAACAACAAGCGTGACCCCGTATTTATCAACAAAGGCCAACACCTGGTCTACGCCTATGACGAAACCGACGATCTGATTCGCGCGGTAAAGATCGACCTCGATAATTTGGAAGCCACTCCCGAACCCTTGTTCGACGACGACCGCAGTCACCAGACCGAAATGGCCTTCTCCCCGGATGGCCGCTACACCGCCTTTGACGAGTGCACCGGCAACCTGACCGGCAAGCTCGTCATCCGCAATCTGGAGGAGAACAAACAATCAGAAATAACGCACGGTGGCCGCGGCGCATACCGCACGCCCACCTTCAGCCCGGACGGTCAACGCGTCATCTATGCCTTTGCGGAGACCGGCCCCATGCAACTCTGGTCGGTGAACCTGGAAGGCCAGGACAAAAAACAAGTTACCGAAACCGAAGGCCTCACCCACTGGCCGAGCTTCACCCCCGATGGCCAGCGCATCGTGTTCGCCAATACCCGGGAGAACAACTACGAGATTTACATCCGGGATTACGCAACGGTTGATAAACCAGATGATGAAAAGAAGTCGGAGGAAGCGGAAAAAGCACCGGACGTAAACGAAGAACGCTTAACCACCAATCGGCTGATGGATATCCGCCCTCGGGTTTCACCGGACGGAAAACACATATGTTTTGTCAGCACCCGACACGGCAATTACGAGATCTACGTGATGAACATCGATGGCAGCGCGGTGAGCCGGATTACCGATAATGAAGAACGAGATGACTATCCGAGCTGGCATCCAGATGGTCAGCGCCTGGCCTACGTGAGCGAGCGCAACGGGCGGATGGATGTGTACCTGGTGGACCTGCAAGATGGGCTGCCTGAATAGCGGAACAAACACGCGTGGTCTATCGAATCAATCTCATGCTCCTGCTTTCAAGCATGGTCCTGGTCAACGCCTCGGCCGAGCCCAGAATCCATCGGATCGAACCACTCTGCCTGACCATCGGGGAGACCACGAAGGTTACCGTGATCGGCGAACACCTGCGCGAAAAAGAAGCGACCACCGATATTTGGGCGACGTTTCCGGGAACCTGGGAGCCCATCGAACCAGTGGTAGAGCCCGGCAAAGAACCGGATGCGCGGCGCATACAATTTCGGGTAAGCCTCCCGGCCGAAGTTAAACCCGGGCCCGGGGCCATTCGCGCCTGGCATAAAAAAGGGCTCTCTCTACCCTACCTGCTCCTGCTGGATACCACGCCCGCCTCGCACAACTTCCTGACGAAAAGCGATGCGCCGGAAACCTACACCTTTGGAGTGCGCGCGGGCCAGAACCTCACCTATGAAATCTGGTCGAACCGACTTAACCAGGATACGGATCTGCTCATGACCCTGCATGACGTGCAAGGAAAGGAGCTGGCGATGGCAGACGATGACGAAGTATACGGTGCCGATCCCGTACTCCACTTCACGGCTCCAGCAGACGGGACCTACCGCTTGAAGATGCATGACATTCGCTGGCGGGCGGGCCCGCAAGCCTGTTTACGAATCGCCAAGCAACCACTCCTGGCCGTAGCGAATCCACCGGACGTCCGACGCACTCCCAAAGAGGTCGAGTCGATTACCATCCCCGCAGAAGTCGACCAGTATTTGACCATTACCCCCACGACCCTCCCCATCGGCTCCCCCGCACTCCTCCTTTTGGAACTCTACGATCCCAAAGGAAATCGCTGTGCGCAAAGCGGCACCGGGGATACCCTGGATGAAGTGCTGCGCAAAAAAATCGATCAGGCCGGCACCTATGAGCTGCGGGTACGGGAGCTTCTCGGGCGCGAAGGTTTGCCCTATGATTTGGATATATCTTTTGATCAGGCACCCTTTTCGGTGACCGTAGACGGGAATCGAACCTGGCGTGAAGTGCCGCTCGGCGCGGAACAGAAAATTAAGTTTCGGGTCAGCCGCCAAAATTATGACGGCCCAATCACCCTCACCAGTACAGCCTTTACCATGACCAACCATGTCATCCCCGAAAAGAAGGGTGAAATCGAAGCAATTTTTACCCTTTCGCCGGAGTTGACCGCCGAGCAATTGATCCCCTTCACCGTCGAGGCAAGCGCGGAGATACATGGGCGACGCTACGCGACCGCGGTCAACACCCTGCCCCAGTTAAGAGGTACGCCTAAGCGCCTCCTGCGCTGGCCGGATGGACTCGACGGGATCCAATATCTCATCACTGCCCCGCCCGCAAAAAAGGAGGAGAACCCGTGAGGTTGAACGTACTACTGATCGCCCTGTTGACTTTTAATGGATGCCTCTTCGCGGAAAACGAATTGAACGAGGAGTCAGCGCTCCCCATCGACGCCATTCAAGCGGGCCATCCTGAACGCATTGAGGTGCATCCCGGAGCATTCACCCTCGGCGGGTCACGCCAGCGCCTGCAACTGATTGTCACCGCCCACTATCCTAACGGCGAAACCGCCGACCTTACCCGTGCGGCCACCTATACCATCGCGGAGCCAACCCTGGCGACCGGCAATGAACGCGGCAGCTTTCAACCGCTCGCCAACGGGCAAACAAAAATCGAGGTGCGGGTCGGTGCATTAAGCACAAACATGACGCTCACCATCGAACAGATGGAATCGCCCGAACCGGTATCCTTTCTGTTTCACACCTTGCCGGTTCTATCCAAAACCGGGTGCAGCATGGGTGCCTGTCATGGCGCGCCGCACGGCAAGGGAGGCTTTCGCTTATCCCTTCGCGCCTTCGATCCCAAGCTGGATTACCGCACCCTGGTCGAGGAAGAATTCGGACGGCGCGTGAATTTACTCGAACCCAAACGCAGCCTCATGCTCGCCAAACCGCGAACAGAAATTGCCCACGAAGGTGGACAACGCTTGCGGGATGGCGACCACGAACAACAGGTCCTGATCGACTGGATCGCCGGTGGGTGCGTGGCCAACATGGAGGAGCCGAAATGTACCGGTATTCGCATCACCCCCAGCCACGGTGAATTTCGCCGACGCCCTCACCATGTACAACAGTTCCGGGTCGAAGCAGATTTTGAAGATGGCGCGGTACGGGATGTCACCCATCTCGCGGTGTTCGAATGTTCGGACGAGACGGTCTGCAAGGTAAGCCGGCACGGACTAGCCGTGGGTATTCGGCGCGGTGAAGCAGCGGTCATTGTCCGCTATCTCGAACACATTGAGAGCAGCCTGTTAAGCTTCGTGGACGACCTGCCCGATTTCGTCTGGAAAGCTCTTCCGCCCGCAAATTACGTGGATGAACACGTGTACGAAAAGCTCAGGCAGTTCCAGTATCTGCCTTCGGATCACTGCACCGACGAAGTTTTCATCCGACGCGTCTACCTGGATTTGACCGGACTCCTTCCCACGCCGGAACAGGTACGTACCTTCTTCGATCACGATGCCACCGACAAACGCGCACAACTGATCGACACCCTGCTGGAGTCTGACAATTTTGCGTTCTACTGGGCACAGAAATGGGGGGATCTGCTCAAGCTCTCGACCAAGCAAATGGGACACAGCGCGGTACTGAAATTTCATCGCTGGATCCACGATTCGGTCAAACGAAATCAACCCTACAACGCCTTTGCCCGGGATATCCTGCTTGCGCGGGGCAGTAACCTCACCAATCCTGCCAGCAACTTCTATCGCACGGGGTCCGACACCTCGGACATCATGGAATCGACCACCCAGCTCTTCATGGGCACCCGCATCGGATGCGCCAAGTGCCACAATCATCCTTACGAGCCCTGGACCCAGGGAAACTACTATGGCCTGAGCGCCTTCTTCAACCGCATCAAAACCAAGAAGACCGGACGTACCGACGAAGTCGTGGTCTGGATGGATCGCGAGGGCGAGGTCAGGAACCCGGCCACTCAGCAGGTGATGAAACCCTGGGCACCCAAAGCCGATGCCCTCGAGGTGGAGGAGGGCGCAGATCGAAGAGAAGCGTTCGCCGAGTGGCTGACGACCCCAACAAATCCCTTCTTCGCCACGGTGGAGGTCAACCGGCTGTGGGCGTACCTGGTGGGCCGGGGAATCGTCGAGCCCTTCGACGACCTGCGCGATACCAATCCCCCCGCCAACGCGCCCCTGCTCGAAGCACTCACCGCCGACTTCGTTGCCCAGGGGTTCGACCGCAAACAGATCATCCGCACGATCCTGAATTCGCGTACCTACCAGGCCAGTGCGCAGGCCAATGAGTCCAACCGCGATGATACCCGCTTCTTTTCTCACTATCGCCCGCGGCGCCTGACCGCCGAGCAGCTCATCGATGCGCTTGGAGCACTCACCGGTGTACCCGAACGCTTCCCGGGCGTTCCCGCGTCCATGAAGGCCACCCAACTGCCCGCTCCGGATCTCAAACCCCACAAAACAGACCAGATTGGAGAGATTGAATTCCTCAAGGTCTTCGGCATGCCGGAACGACAGACGGTTTGCGAGTGCGAACGCGGTGATGAGACCAGCCTGGGCCAGGCACTGGAACTGTTTAATGGAAAGACCATTCACGGCATGTTGTCGAATAAGCAGAATCGATTCCACCAGGCGATTGCGGCTAAAAAGCCCACGGAAGAAATCCTCACCGACCTCTACCTCCGCGCCTACGCCCGTAAGCCCGGTGCGCGTGAACTCGAAATCACCACGAAGTACATCAACCAGGCGCAAGACCCGGACAAGGCATACGAAGACATCGTCTGGGCCCTGATCAACAAAGATGAATTTCTTTTCCAACACTAATCCCGTGCGGCTCGCTGCCGCCATACTCGGATTGACGGTCACCAGTTTTGCCGAACCGGTCTCGTTTAAAAACGACATCGCGCCCATCCTTCTGGAAAAATGCCAGTCTTGCCACGGTCCAAAAAAGCAAAAGGGAAAATACCGGTTAGACAGCTACGAACAAGCGATGAAAACGGAGGCCGGGGAACTTCACTTCCGGGTCAGCACCGACGACGAAGACGAGCGCATGCCACCGGAAACGGATCCCTTGAAACCAGACCAGATCGCCCTGTTCAAGCGCTGGATGGACGAGGGGGCCAAATACGATGCCGAGGATCCAAAGGCTTCACTTGCGTCGATCACACCCGGGATCACCCATCCGGAAGCCCCGAAAACCTACGCCCGGGCAATTCCTATCACGGCCCTCTCCTTTTCGCACGATGGTCAACACCTCCGGGTGAGCGGTTACCGGGAGATCACGGTCTGGCACATCAAGGAGAAACGCCTGCAACGCCGGATCGGTAACCTCCCTGAGCGAATTCACTCCATCGACCTCCATGTCGATGGGAACTCCATCGCCATCGCCGGAGGCAACCCGGGTCGGTTGGGAGAAGTCCGCATCCTCGAGTCGGATTCCGGCGCACTGATCCAGACCCTGCATAAATCCGAGGACCTTTGTTTTTCCGCGCGCTTCAGCCCGGACGGCCAGCACCTGGCCACCGGTGGTGCAGATGGCACCGTTCGCGTGTTCAAAACGGCTGACTGGAGTACCGAAGTGATCTTTTCCAATCACTCCGATTGGGTAAACCAGATCACCTGGCACTCCGACGGCAGCAAAATCGGTTCGGCCAGCCGGGATCATACCGCCAAGGTTTTTGATCTCGCAGCAAAGAAAAGATTAACCAGCTACACCGGGCACAACGCGAGCATCTACGCCATCCTCTTTCACCCCACCGATGCCAATGAAGTTTTCTCTGCGGCCGCGGATGGAAAATTGATGCGCTGGCGAATCAACGATGGCGGCACCGTCCGCGAATACCTCGGCCTGAACGCCGCAATGTTTCAACTCGCAAAAATTGATCCCCTCGAACAACTGGCCCTTGCCGCATCCGATCCACACATCCATCAGATAGACTGGAACGATCCCGGCAAGCGCAGCTCGCTGGCGGCCGGCATCGCTGACCAACTGAGTATCGCGGTCAGCCAGGATGGCAACTGGCTCGCTGCCGGAGATCGAGTGGGTAAGGTGCGGGTCTGGAATACGGCCACCCGTGAATTATGTGCTGAATTTACGGCGCGGCCTTAAGCGCGGCTAGTCTTTCTGAGGATCCAACGAAGCTTCCGCCGACCCGGCGGGCATGCTGGTTCTTTTCTACCGCCTATCCACGTACCTGCCAATCGCCCGGTGCATGGCGGTGATTTCAGTAAAGACGACCACCCGTCACCACGAGCACGGATCGGCTCAACCGGAAAATTCCAATCCGTCCATCGTTCCGCTTCCGCTGGCAAAGCGACCGGTCTCCATGCCCAGGCGCTGAAGCATGGAAACGTACAAGTTAGGGAGAGGATAATTGTTGTCGCGGTCGAAGGCGAGGTGCTGGCCGTGGCGGAAGCCACCCCCGGCGAGCAACATGGGCATGTTTTTCGTGTCGTGGCTGCTGGCGTTGCCGAGGTTGGAGCCGAAGAGCACCATAGTGGAGTCGAGCAGAGAGCCCTCCGCTTCGCTGCTCTCCTGCAACTTTTTGAGAAACCGACCGAGTGCCTTGATCACTTCGGATTCCACGATCGTAAGCTGATCGATCTTTGCGGGATCTTTTCCGTGATGGGAAAGGTTGTGGTAATCGACATCCACTCCGGGAATTACCGGGACCGCATTCATACCCGTGAAATTGTACGTCAGGAAGCGCGTGGAGTCGGTCTCCAGCGCAAGGTGCATCACATCGTACATCAGGCGCATGCGCTCCACGATTTTCTTCCCGTCGGTTTCGTCTTGCGGCGGTTTGGCATCGACCTCAGGTTTCGGTTTATGCGCCCAGGCTTCGGCCTTGACGAGGCGCCGCTCCGCTTCGCGGACGGCCTCGAAATACTGGTCCAACTTCTCCCGGTCCTGCCCGCTGAGTCGGCGTTCCATGCCACGGGTTTTATCCATCACCACATCGAGTATACTCTGCCCGTCGCGCAAGCGCTGCAATTGCCGCGCCTGCTCATCCGGCTTGCCGGCGAGGAAGAGTTTCTTGAATACGTATGACGGCCGGGTGAAGGCAGGAATTTCGACGCCGGACCGGGACCAGGACAACCCTGGGCCGGAGCTGCTGAGCGAGAGGGAGGCGAAGCGTGATTCGCTTCCGAACTCCGCCGCGGCCAACTGATCCAGCGAGATGGTGTTGCGGAAGCCGGCGCTGTTGGGATGCGGGGCACAGGTGAGATAGGACTTGTACGAAGCATGGCCGCCGCCCACCTCGGGATGGGAGGCGCCGGAGATCACCGTAAACTGGTCCCGGTATTCTGCCAGGAGCTTCAGGTAAGGCGTCAGCTCGTAATCCCATCCCGCTTTCGCCGGGATGAGGTTAGCCGCGTGGAGGCCGAGTCCCACATCGATGGCGACGATCCGTCGCCGGGGGGGCGTGGCGGCAAGCGCGAGCGACTCAAGAAAAGGCAAGCCGATGGCGACGCCGGTGCCGCGAAGAAAGGTTCTGCGTGGGAGTGGTTTCATGGTGATTGAAAGGTTGGGGATTGGACCACCGCGTGCACGAGCGCGCGGAAGCCATAGTTTTCGGTACGGGCAAGGTGTACGATTTCCTCTACCGCGGGGCGGTCCGAAAAACCGATACGACGCCCCAGGGCATAGGTCATGAGTTTGCGGGCGAGATTCCGGGTGAGCTGGTCCGGATGTTCTGCGAGCAACTTCTTCAGTTCGCGGATATCGGAAAACGATTCCCCGTCCGGCAGTTGACCCGCGGCATCCACCGGCGGGCCGATGCGGTAGCGGATCCAATTGTAGGTGAACGGCGCCTGCTGAAGGCCGGAGTGTTTCCCCTCTTTGGCGGTGGTCCGGTAATCGGTGCGGAAGCCTCCGATGGGATCAAAGGCTTCCAGCGCAAAGCCCGGTGGATCGATTTTTCGATGGCAGGCGGCGCAGGATTTCACGTCGCGGTGTTTGGCCAACTGCTCGCGAATGGTCCGCGCGCCCCGAGTGTCGGGTTCGATGGAGCCGACGTTGTCCGGCGGCGGGGAAGTCGGTTCGCCGAGGATGTTCTCCAGCATCCACACCCCGCGCAGCACCGGGGAGGTATGCGTGCCATTTGCGGTGACCTTTAGAATGCTCGCCTGAGTCAGCAGCCCGCCGCGTACGCTGTCGGCAGGAAGGGAAACCCGCCGAAAGTCCTGGCCGTCCACGCCATCGACCCCGTAATGCCGGGCCAGCCGGCCGTTGAGGAAGGTGAAATCGGAATCGACGAAATGTACCAGGCTGAGATTGCGATCGAGGATCTCACGAAAGAACCGCTCGGTCTCGCCCACCATGGAGATCCGGAGCAGTTCATCAAATTCCGGATACAGATTGGGATCGGGCTCGGTGAAATTGATTTCGCGCAGATCCAGCCACTGACCCGCAAAATTTTTCGTAAAGGCGTCCGCGGTTGGCGCCTTGAGCATGCGTTCCACTTCTGCCCGCAACACCAGTGGATCCAGCAGGGTTCCATCGGCGGCGCGGGCGTTCAAGTCGGCATCCGGCATCGAGCTCCAGAGGAAATAGGAAAGGCGGGCGGCCAACGCGTGTGAACTGATCCGTTTTTTCCCGGGCTCGTCGAGAAACAGGAATTCCGGCGAGCAGAGTATCGCGGTCAGGCTCACACGCAACGCCGCTTCAAAGGGACGCCCCTCCGCCGAGGCGGCGCTGAACAGGGCGAGAAAGGGTTCGCTTTCGTCCGCGTTGACTGGACGGCGAAAGGCCTGCGGTAAAAGGCGGCGAATGATGCGCGCGGCGTCTTCCGCGGTGGCGGATGCGGGATCCACCCCCTCGAGCAAGCGGGCCCGGCTGGGTGGTGGCCAAGCCTCCAGCGGACCTTCGATCACGATGTCGCCGAGCTCGATTCCCGGTTCCGGGTAGGTGTCCGCGTCCTTCCGGGTGTCCTGCGTGCCGTAGCATTTTGGATGGAAGGTCCCTCCGTCCTCGACCAGTCGGTCGGTGAATTCGATGGTCGTCCATTTGTCCGGTGGCACGTCGAAGTAGCCGACCAGGTGCTGTTCGCGCCGGTTCACGATGGTGTCCCCGCCGTAGATCCGCAGGGTGACCGGTTTCTCGCTCTGAATCGCCCGCGCACGAATGGTGCCGCGGTAGGTGCCCGCAGGCGCGCGCAGCCGGGAAAAGTTGACCAGACTCGTGGGGCAGTAGTTCGACTGGAAGATGACCAGTCCGTCCTTCGTGCGGCGGAACATCTTGCCCATTTGACTGTCCAGCTGTGGCCGGCCTTTCCAATCGACCTGGTCGAGCAGATTGGTTTCGTGCCGGATGTGTTTGGGTTCCTTCGGAGGTCCGAACACCGCGTCGAGGACCTGATTTGCGGCTTCCAGGTAGGCCTGCATGGCCTCGGCGGAGACCGCGAGTCCGCCGCCCACATTGTCGAAACCATCCGTCGAGGTGTCTTCCGGCAGCCCGATGACCTGGACGTCGGTGTGGAACAGTTCCCGGACAGTGTTTTCGTACTCTCGCCGATTTAAGCGGCGAAGAACCACGCTGTTCCGTTTCGCTTCAGCTTCCGTGATCGCATCCGCGAGCAGGTCCTTGACGGCTTGAATATGCGAAGCATCCGGCCGCTTTTTTTTCTTCGGCGGCATGTCCCCGGCGATCACCCGGTCATGGATCAGAATCCAGCGCCGGGCAACTTCTTCGTTTTGCAAATCGAAGTTGAGTGCCGACAAATCCAGTCCGCCTTCGGCATCCAGACCCTCGTGGCAATCGATGCAGTGAGACTCGATAAACGTATTCAGGGCATCGGGTCGTTCGCCCGCAGCCAGCGTCGAACAGACGAGTGCGCAAAAGATGACGACGAATCGGTAGGTCATGGCCTTACTATGTTGGAGACCGGCAAGGAGGTCAAACCTGTAAGACTGGAACCAGGATGCTGCCTGCTTATCGATGGAGCATGTGTAAGGACGGGAGGGTGTAAGACGGGGAGGACGGACGGGGAGGACGGGGGCTGGCCACAACGTTCGTTGCGCCTCAACAACTTACGACGTAGACACGCCCATTTCACCCTCTTAGCGGCTCTTTTTGATGGCGAAAACTGTAACCGTTAAGAGCCGCTAACAGACCCAATTGGGCTCTACCCCGTTGTAAGTCGTTGATTTTCAACGATTCTTGTGGCCAGCCCCTGGTGCTAACAGTTGTGGGTTTTCTCGGCGGCGGATTTTACTTTGAAAGGCAATTCGCTGATCCGGAAATCAGCCCCGACCAGTTCTCGGGGGTGTAGTATTTGGATATCAGATAGGTCGACATCGCCGTCGCCAGTTCGTCCAACGCCGCCATCCTGGCCGCCGCCATCGTTTCGACAAACGTGGGCACCGTGTCCATCGCCGCCACCGCCGAGTCCTCCGCCGAGTCCTCCGCCGTGGTCACGCCTGCCAGATCGGTCGCCGCATTGATCGCTATGTCGCCTTCCGTCCTGGCAGTGTTCAGCGCCGTCCAGCTCTCGGCGGTGTAGTCCCCTTCCTGATAGGTCGACAACGCCGTCGCCAGTTCGTCCAACGCCGCCGTCCTGGCCGCCGCCAGCGTCTCGGCAATCGTCGGCACCGCGTCCATCGCCACCAGCGCCGAGTCCTTCGCCGTTGCCACGCCTGCCAAATCGATCGAAGCACCAACCGCCATGTCGCCAGTCGTATTGACGGTTGTCAGCGTCATCCAGTTCTCGGCGATGTAGCTCCCTTCCTGATAGGTCGCCAGCACCGTCGCCAAGTCGTCCGTCGCAGCCACCTTGGCCGCCACCTTGGCCGCCGTCAGCGTTTCGGCAACCGTCGGCACCGCGTCCATCGCCAAGTCCTTCGCCGTCGCAACGCCTGCCGGATCGGCCGCCGCATCAATCGCCATGTCGCCATCCGCCTTGGCGAAGACGGCGTTCGGGATCGGCGTCATGTTCGCGCCCAGCAGCACCGAATAGAGCCCCCTGCTCACCGGCACCGTCACGGCGGACGGCGGC
>JBLIND010000036.1:0-26446 GCA_047639095.1 Candidatus Omnitrophota bacterium
AACCTTCTCCACATCCCAGCGCGACTTGTACAGGTAAGCGATGAGTCCGGGCGGTAACGTCAACAGGTTCGTCAGGTAGGTATATTCAGTTCCGGTGGCCGGGTCGCGATACGTTACTCGACGCAGTAAGTTCCCTGCACAGGGGCCTGCTAATTGATCCAGAAGCACGCCGATGTTTTGCGGGTCGTCCTGGTCCCAGGGATTATTCCCGAGCACCTCAGCTGCCGAATTTTTCTTCTCCCGGGAGATGACGTAGACGCCTTTGGTCTTCCAGCATACCCACTCGCGGCAGTCCGTTACCGCAGGGTCGTAGACGTGGATGACTTTGGTCCCGACCGGTTCACTCATTCGCATGACGCCCGCGCCGACTTTTAATCGCCAGAAAGAAGTTGCCCACGGAGAGTCGGGCATTAATCCACATGCGCAAATGCTGCACCCAATCGCGTCCACTACTCGCAGGAGTAGATGACTCGGCCGACGCCGGCGAGAAGAAACTCTTCAACCGAAAACTTATTACATTTTCTCTGGGAAATCGCCGCCTCAAGAGCCGCAATCATCGGAGCGAAGAAGCGATTTCGGATCGTAGTATTTATTGTTTCGTTTATGGAATTAGTGCAGCCGGAATACCACTAAAAGAAAGTTCATATATATTTAATGTCTGGCACCCTTGATGTTGATGTTTCGGAAAGTTAAGCGGTCGAAAATGGCTGTGAAGGTCGCGTACGAGCCTGTGGTCGGGTTTTTCGGCCCTTGTGAGCGGTGGGTTGCGCGTGTAAATTTCGGAGCCGATCAGGGGGCGTGCATCAGGAATGTAAATGCGTGTGCGGCGTATAGTTTCAGCAGTTATTAACAACGTTCTGACATTCGTATACACACAGGTACTGCTAGCGTTCGTCAAGGAGCCGTAGGCGCTCCCAACAACATCGTCTGCATTTCCGTTAAAGGGGTAACGATGCTTAAGTGCAAGGGGCGTGCGGACGCCACGGTCAGCTCAACACGGTCCGAGCTCACGCCACCACAGCACACGCTCAACAGGGTTATTCCCGTGGTCTGGCCGGCTATACTCTCGTTCGTTCCGATGACGACGACCTGAGGGTTCCTGAATGCATACGCCACGTCTGCAAAGCCGCAAATATTCACGTTCGCCAATCCTGCAAAATCGACGAAGACCTCGCTCGGCAGCACCTCCTCATCGGTCATCGCAGATGGAGCCACCCATCGCACTGCCGTGACAGGCCCCGGGTCTGCGGGTTCTTCCACATCCGGACCGGATGTTTGATTATAGGCTACCCGCTGTGACGTCAGCACGCGATTCAACCGTGGAATCAACAGCAACCAACAATTCTTCTGTAACCATAATTTGAGCCGAGGAAGTGAGCTGCAGACAAGCAGCCAAGAGATGGGAAGAAGGCAGGAGTAGCGGCTGAAAAACCTTCATAGGACAGAACCAGTCGTTGAGGGATTCACCAAATACACACACGCCATTACCGACGAACTTTACCGGATAAGCGCCTCAACCGGAAGGAGGTTTTGCGGGTTAATGTGGCGGATTTGCGCTCTTATTCCAACCAGGGCAAGGCCGACCGGTCGAGTATCGTCCAGGCGGGATTACGTTCATCGGGCGCATAGACGATGGGTTCCATGCCTACACGACCATCAAACTGTGCCACACCCAACTTCACCCCCTCGACTCCGCCTTGCCCACGATTGCGCTGGATGAGGAGCTTCCCGTCTTCCGGTGCAACCCGAATCGCCACGCCATCCCTTTCGTGCATGAACAGGTTGTCTCGAACAGAAATTTGCCCGGCGTATCCGTCGTCTGGACGATTGATCCTGATTGCCCTGCCCCCCCCTCGGACCCGAACGATATTATCGTGGATCAGTAAATTACCCGGCTTCGCTCCCTGGTGGGTACTTGCATAAATGCCATCCGACCCGGGATAGACAATTACGTTTCCGGAAACCTTGGCATCCGCCGCAGCCTGAATTCCATGATCTCCACTATTCCAAATCAAGTTGCCGGTGATGTCATTCACGGCTTCTCCGCAGGTGCCATAAACGATGATGCCGGGATACTTCGTGTCGTGGATTACATTGCCCCGAACGAGGTTGCCGTAGCTGCCGTGCTTCAACTCGATCCCATCGCCTTGGGAAACCGTTCCACCTTTCAGATCATGGATATAATTCAGCTCAACAATCGAGCTGTGAAAAATGGCGCTCGCGTCATTGCCACCCAGGTAAAAGCCTTCGCCGTGCCCACCCGTATGATGAATGTGATTCCGCAGAAAATGCATCTCAGCGTAGGTATTCCCCTCGTGGTTACATGTCACCCCAACCCCGCCGATGTGATGAATATGCAGGCCCTCAAGCGTAACACTTCTCGCGGGGTACTCCCGTGTTCCAGAAATGCGTATGGCCGTGTCCCCACCCGTAATCTCGATATCTTGCAGTTTCAGATACTGCACCCCGATCATGTTGATCGTGTTTTGCCGCGCATCCGGGCGCTTGATGACGGCACCTTCACCGCGAATAATAATTGGCCGGTCTCGCGAACCTCGATGAGCAAGCGTGAGCATCCGCGCATCCGAATAGACCCCCGCCTTCAGCACCACCTCATCCCCGGGACGTAACCCATCACCGTGAAGGACCTTCATCCAGTCGTCCTGAGGCGTAAGCTCAATCGTGCCTGCGTTGAGCACGGACTCAGCCAGGCTGCAGACGAGCGCTGCGGACAGAAAACGACGGAAGGTCATGCCGAACTATAACAGAATGCCCCCGGGGAACAACACGGGTTGCATAAAAACGCCCATTTTGACTAGCGCAGGCGACCCTTCCCCTTTGGCGCTTCTGGGAAAAGGGTGGTTTTCTCACGGCCTGAATTTACCGTCAATGGATGAAAGACGTACAGCTTCATCAGGCGTTGTTGGGGATTGAATCTCCCTGGAAAGGCGCGGATGTGCAGATGGGCATGGCCGCCCAGGAAATCGAAATCGAAGTCACGTGCACCCAGAAGGTGTGGGCCTGTCCGAAATGTCGTACGCGGATGCATGTGCACAGCTGGAGCGAACGCCGGTGGCGTCACTTGGAGAGTTGCCAGTTCAAGACCTTTGTCCGAGCCTATGTTCCGCGGGTTCAGTGCCCGGAGCATGGCACCCGGATCGTCCAGGTTCCATGGGCTGAAACGCGCGGTCGCTTTACCGAGATGTTCGAGCGCCTGGCGGTTGACGTCATGCTGGAGTGCAGCATCAATGCCACGAGAAAGATCCTCAGGATCAGCTGGGAAGAAGTCGATGGGATTAAACAACGAGCGGTTAAAAGGGGGCTCGCCCGTAAACCACCATCCTTGCCCCGGAAGATCTGCATTGATGAAAAAAGTGTCGGTCGCGGTCATGATTATGTGAGTTTGGTGATTCGGGTGGACGAGCAGGGTCCGGCCATTGACTACATCGCTTCCGGTCGCACCTAAGAGGCCTTGAAACCGTATTGGGATGGGCTGAGTGACGAGGCGCTTCAGGGGATCGAGTGCGTGGCAATGGATTGTGGGAGCCCTTCATCAAATCGGTCCGAACCCATGTCCCGGATGCCGATTCAAAGATCGTGCACGACCCATTCCACCTGGTGCAGCACATGAACAAGGCGGTCGACGCCGTGCGCCGACACGAAGTGAATTTACTTACGAGTAAGGACGCGAAGCCCTTGAGGGGCACGCGGCAGATGTGGCTGTACGGCATGGAGAATCTTCCTGAAAAATGGGCTTCGAGTTTAAAAGCATTCAAAGACAGCAAATTTAAAACGACCCTGGCCTGGCACCTGAAAGAGATGTTTCGAGGCTTGTATCAATGCGAGAATCCGATCCAGGCCCATGCGTATTGGAAAGATTGGAACCTGAGCGCCATGAAGAGCAAATTAGAACCGGTGAAGAAGGTCGCTCGCAGGATCAAGGAACGCATAGATCAGGTGCTCACCTTCTTTGTTCATCGCCACACCAACGCCCATGCCGAAAGCATGAACAGCCGCATTCAGGCAATGATTAAGAAGGCGAACGGTTACCGAAACAGAGAGCGGCTATGCACCGACATGTTCTTCCATTTTGGTGCCTTGAACCTGCACCCTTGATGGCCAATGAGTTTCCCCACCCTTTTCCCGGAAGCGCCTCCCCTTTATAGAAGCCGAAACCTAACCCCCAAATATATATGCGAACGATTCTCACTTTGGTATGCTGCTTGGCCTATGCAGATGCGTCATTCGGGCAGACGTATGAAGGAAGTTTGGATGGAGCGCCGACGACCCAGGTTCACATCCTGTTAGACGCGCCCACGAATAAGGCCTACCTCCAGCTTTCGGGTCCTGCAGGTAAATGGTTCGCTTTTGGCTTCGGCAGAACCATAATGAGTGGCTGCTACACTATTGTGATAGATGGTAACGGCAACCTCCAGGAGCGACAGCTGGGCAATCACGTTGCAGGCTCCGTCTTGGCCTCTTCTTTTACACGCAGCGTCGTTACGGCCCAAGACAATGTCACGTACGCTTATCTGGAACGTCCGTTTACGGGACCCACCGCCAACCATTTCACCTTTACGCCCCAAGCCGCCAACGTAAGCGTCATTTACGGGGTCGGTCTCAGCGCTGTTTTTTCGAATCATGGCGGGGGCACAACCCACCGAGGGGGCGAAGACCCTAACCCAGGCTCCACAACCCGACCCCCAGCTTGAGGCCACCTCCCGCGCAGGCGGTGCCCTCAACCTGACGCTCGCCGACCTGACCCCTTCGGTCACCAATCATCTCGAATTCACGACCGACCTGGCTTCAGACAACTGGACCAACATCATGGAGATCGTCTTCACACCCCTGACGGATCTATCGCCGGTCTATAGCACCAACATCACGACCTCGGTCGACAACCAGCTCCGCGGCTTCTTTCGCCTGAACCACTAGCAGGCTTTACAGCTCCTGGATCCGAAGATTCCGAAACCGGTACACCTGGCCATTTTCCCCATGATGTTGGATTCCGATATGCCCTTCAGCATCCGTTGAATCTTTGTAATCCGTGGTCTGCTTGCCGTTAATCCAGATCTGCAGGTGGTCACCCTTCGCCTGGATCTTATATTTGATCCATTCACCGAGGGGTGCTTTCGCCAGCTTGGGCGCAGGCTTGTCACTTTTCTTAGGGTGCAACCAGCCGCGGCGACCCTCGTCATATAAACCACCGGTCCAGGCGCGGTCACTCGGATCACACTCCGCCTGGTAACCAAACACTTTGTTGGGTGCTACGTGACAACGAAACATGATGCCGGAATTACTTTTGCCTTCGGGCGGCAACATCACCTCAGCTTCGAAGATGAAATCCTTGTACGTCTTCTCCGTTACCAGGAAGAATTTCTTATTCGCTTTGAGAGCGATCGCGCCATCTTCAACCTTCACCTCTCCCCACGCGTACGGATTTTTCCACCCCTCAGTCGTTTTGCCATCAAACAACGAAACGGATTCACCCGCGAAGAGTGAGCTGCAAAAAGCCGTGAGAATCGCGGTCGTACATACAGTCAGATATTTATTCATCATTTTTTCCAAGTTAAGTGCTATTGGTCTAAGACGTTTTAAACGGAATACAAATTCAATTTTACGGGCCCGATGGAATCCCCCTCTTCACCCTGTAACCCCGGCCAAACAGCGCGTATCATGTTCTCAACTCAAAAACTAACCCAATCAGGAGAAAGCCCATGTCTGTAGCACGCGTAACTGAAATCATGGCATCCTCCCCTAAAAGCTTCGACGACGCCATCGGCACCGGCGTGTCCCGGGCCTGTAAAACCCTCAAGAACGTCAAATCCGCATGGGCGTAGGACCAAAAAATCGACATCAGGGGCGATAAGGTCGTTGCGTACCGGGTGACACTCAAAGTGACCTTTGTTCTCGAAGGCTGAACCGTCAAGGGAACCGGGTGATGTCGATGACCATCGGCATCGCCTTGTTTTCAAACCAACCGGTACAATATCCGGAACTATGTTTTGATAAAAAGGTGGTCGTACGACTAGAATCCACTCATGCACACGCAGATCACGACAGTCTTGGCAGCGATGGTTCTCTTTTCCACCCTGAGCACCAGCCTCGCCACCTTGATGGCCTACGACCCGTTCCTTGCGGGTGGCCCAAGTCCCGACCTCGCGGCTGGCGAATACGAAACGGGAACCAGCCCCCAATCAGATTCCCTGAACACCCAGGCGCCGACCGTTTTCGGATTCACCTCTGACGCCTGGACCCAGACCGGCGGCTTCGCCAACAACATTTACTACCGAACCGAAGCGGACCAACTCGGATACACGGATTCCAACGGTAACAGCCTCAACACCCAGGCAGGCCAGCTCAACCTTTTCCGCAGCTCAGGCAATTCGGATACGGACAAAGATATCTCCCGGACTCTTGCTCTAACAACCTCCCTGCCAAATACCCTCTACCTGAGCCTGCTGGTGCAGAAAAGCGGCACGAGTGAGTTTAGGCTCCGTTCCGCCTCTACCGATACCGTGGGCACCGCTGGAACCCGTCGTTTCAACTTCGGCATAAAACGGGACGGTGTGCCGTACGTAACCGGCACCGGACCCGGTTCGGGCGAAGTCGCCAACACGAATGTCGTCGTGAGTTCGGATCAACCACACCTCCTGGTCGCAAAACTGGTCAATACCGGAACCACCAACGATGAACTGCACCTTTACATCGATCCTATCCTGGACGATGAGAGCCTGAACACGCCGATCGTCTCCCTGCTCGTCGGAAACTATTATGTCGGCAGCAACGCCGACTGGTCCCTCCTCGACATCTACTTCCAGAACCGTGTAGTCGACGCCCCTTCATCGGTCATCATGGACGAGCTACGCATCGGCAACACCTGGGCGGACGTCTCGCCCTTCACCGCCATCCCCGAACCCTCGGCCCTGGGCCTCCTCGCGATCGGCCTGCTCCTGTTGCGTAGAAGCCTGAAGGCCTGAGCGACGCCACCGTGTGGCGGGCAAGGTTTTCGAACGATCTTTACATAAATCCAGCCGGCTCGCGCGTGATAACGGGTACACAACATGAACCGCCGGGACATCCAACACATCAAGCACTTTTACGAACAGGAGCGACAAACCCTGTTCAACTAGAGCCTCTCCCGAACAGGAAATCGGGCCGCGGCTGAAGATCTCATCCAACAAACCTTCCTGAAAATCATGCAGAACGGTGGAGCCCCCGATCCATCAAACCCTATGCCTTCCGTGCCCTGCGCAACGGAGCCATCGACCTCGCACGCACCCGTGAACGTCGCCCGGAGGTCCTCTTCGACCCGGAAGCCAACGCCGCCGAGGAAAGAAGCACCGGCCTGGATGAATCCTTGGTCAAAGCCTCGAACACCCTGGGCGAGAACGAACGGGAGGTCATCGTGCTCAAAGTCCTCGACGGCCTGACCTTTAAAGAAATCTCCGAAGTCCTCGAGGCGTCCATGGGCATCGTGACCTCCTGGCACCGACGCGGACTTGAAAAACGAAAACGACCCTGAGTAAGGAAACGCCATGAATGGACGGGAAGACCGTCTTCGAAATCTCCCCCAGGCAAGGCCATCGGATGCACTCGACACGCGCATGCAGAACCTGTTCGAGCGTACGAATCAGCCCACGGGGCTCCCTGGTGAATTTTCGCTGCATCGCCTTCCTGCTCGTCGGAATGTGGCTCCCCGGAAATGCATCGCATCCCACCGGGGACAAAGCGGAAACGCAACCGCCTTCCAAACGTCTGCCCAGCGAAGCCTCCGAACCCGTACGGGTTGAGCTACGGCTGAGTGAGACCCACCCCTTGTTCTCTGTGGTCCAAAGAAATAAACGCCCGTGGTATACCCGCACCGTCCAAGCGACCAACTCTCAAGAAGGAATGAACATGCAAGCCATCTTCGTATGCATTCTCACAAGCCTGCTTGCAGGCGCGGCATCGGCACAGGAGCCGCAGCAATTTCAACGGGAATTCAAGCTGATCGATCTGAACCGCGCATGAAACCCAATGAGGTGCTCACCTCGGACCAACTTAAACAGCTGCTACAGCTCCCTGGCACCGATATTATTCCCGCTCTAACCATCGTCACGGTGGATAAACAGAACGCAGAAATTTTCATCGGCGAAACCGCACCCCTGCAATACTTGCTGCCCCACCATCCAATTCCAGGAGGTTGCCCTGAAAGAGGCGCTGGCCTGTTTAGGCCTGAAATTAAAAACCCTGGATCCCGAGAAGAAAGGGGTCAACATCATCCTGGCGGCGGACACCAAGGGAGCAGAGAAGATCACCCTCTCGTTGCGGAATGTTCCCCTCGCCGAAGCATTGCGGTATATCACTGAACTCGCAGGAGCAGAAATGGACGTGCCGGATCACGCCGTCTTTATAGGCAAAAGGTAGAAAATCTAACCGGGGTGACACAGCCGACTACAGCAATGCGATCAGTCCGAAGAGAATGACCGTGGCCGAAGCGGCAAGTAACATAAACCAGGCTTCTTCCTCCATGGTGGAGTAGGAGTCGGTCGCGGCGCGTTTTGTTTCGTGCTTCATGCACCTCTACCAAGCAATAATGATGCCATTTGGCCCTCAGTTCGGCTCGTAAGCGACATAGAGCCCCTGTACAGTGAACCCACATGAAGAAACCCTATGTCGCAATATTGTTACTCCTAGCGGCGATCGTGCTCTATTTCGTGAGTCGGGCTCCTGCGACAAAGCCGGCCCCTGAGCCCCCGGTCCCCGCAGCGGAAGCGGCGCAATAGGCCGCTCTACGGACAAAAGACCTACTTGAACTGCCATTGCACGCCGGGTAAACCCGTAGGCACCATGCCCAGTTTGATGGTCGGCCAGGTCCTGAACGAAAACCGCGGATTCTTCAGCTTATACGAAGCCCACATGCTCATTTCGACCCCTTCCTCCAGCGCAACCCGCAGGCGCATTTGCTTGTTTGAGACGGAATACACGATTCCCTTGCCTGGATGCAGCGGCGTTCAGCGCCCCCAGGTAGAAACCTTGTTGATCCCGATCACGCCCAGATTCAAATCGTACTGGCCCGGGTAATAAACCGCCAGCGCCCCGATAGAGCTGATGATCGATGCAGCACCGAAACAAACAAGAAGTCGCTTACGCATGCCTGAATGTAGCAGAAAGCTCCACGTATACGGAGGCGTAAGCTGTAAAAGAAATGTAAAACACCCCCGCTCAATCCAGGTGCCGTACGATCAAGTTCCTGAATCTGGAAGGGCTACCTTCGTTTCTCAACACGATACGACCCGGCTTTTTCGTGCAGCCATACACCCGATTCACAACCGTACCGTTTACTTCTACGATGACCCTCCCGTTCCGGACCGTCAAACGATACGCGTTCCACTCCGGACCTTCCGGCGCCTGGGGCGATCGAGGTGGTTTGTCCGAAAGCTCGTTCAACAAGGCATGGAAGACCTGATCCGATCGACCCGGAGCCTGAAGTTCAATTAGCTGCTGCAGCTTCAGCTTCACATCTGGTCCAGCACCCGCTTTTAAGTCATCGAGGAGTGCAACCGGTAGGTCGGGGTGCTGCTGTAGCTGGTAAAGGGCTCGCTGACGTTCGACGAAATTTGCGGAGACGAAGCGTTCACCCATTCCAGGATGCGCGCCTGGCGAACTTCACCCGGCAAAAAAGCCTCCAGGCGTTGCTCATACGCAACACGGTCGCCAAAAAGGGACGAACCCAACAGGCCAAGAAGAAGAAGAAGGGGCAGCAGGAGCAGCAGCAGCAGCGCTTTTGACATACCACCGCACTACCAGATTCTGGAAGACTTTGCAGCTTCAACGCCCCTCGGTGATCCAGCACAACCCCCTGCGGAAGCTACAGAATCACGTGATTTTGCATAGACAACGACTCAATAAAACTCTGGTATTCCCGCCTTAGTTCAATTCAAACCCGGAGAACCCTCATGCAGAAATTATTGTCCATTTTCTTTATCGCAGCCTTCAGCTGCACGGTGTCGGCCGAAGACGCCAAACCCCTGCGCGTACTGCACCTCACTGGCGGATGCTGCCATGACTACACCAAGCAGAAGGTGATCCTCAGCGAGGGCATCACTGCCCGGGCCAATACCGAATTCGATATCGTCCACGAAGGCGGCACCGGCGGCGACTATAAATACCCCCTGCTCCAGACCGAAGGCTGGGGTAAGAATTTCGATGTCGTGCTGTATAACATCTGCTTCGCGCACATCAAAGACGATGCCTATGTCGAAGGCATCACCAAGGTGCACCACGAAGGCCTGCCCGCAGTTGCCCTGCACTGCACCTACCACAGCCATCACTGGCAGACGAAAACGAAGGAATGGCAGAAGTTCCTTGGCGTGACCTCCCCGAACCATGGGAAGCACCATGCGATCACCATAAAGAACCTCAAGCCGGAGCACCCGATCATGAAAAACTTCCCCGCGGAATGGACCACGCCAAAAGGCGAGCTCTACCGGGAAAACAAGACCTGGGACACCGCCACCCCGCTCGCCCTCGGTACGGCAGACCAGGAAAAGCATCACTGCGTCTGGATCAACGAGTACGGCGCGGCCCGCGTCTTCGGCACCACCATCGGCCACCACAACGAGACCATGGAATCCAAAGAATACCTCGACCTCGTCGCCGCAGGCCTGCTCTGGGTCTCGGGTAAGCTTGGCGACGATGGCAAGCCCCTCGAAGGCTACGGTCCGAAGAAGTAATTCCCTGGAGTGCGGCTGCTTGCTGCCGCCTTACTCGGTTCAGCTTGCTGAACCTGCTGCAACCGGTTGCAAAGAAAAGCGCCAGCACGTTGCCGCACTCCAAAACCGCCAATGGATATCACCCTCTACCTGGCGGATCAAAACCCGCACCGCGACCGCAGCCTCGGGATCACCAACATGACCCTCGGCCTGCTCGCGGAGCTGGCCCGCAACCCCGACCTGCATCTCACCACGATCGGCTCCAAAACCTCTGCGCCCTTCTCTATCGAAGGGGTGAACCAACGCCGCTTTCCCTGGGCCACCGACCGGGGGCTCCCCCGCCTGCTCACGGACAACCTCCACCCCTTTCTCCCCCATCCACCGACGGACCTTTGGTACTATCCCAAGGGCTACATCTCCCGCATCGGCCGCCCGCACGCGAAAACCGTCATCACGATGCACGACATGATCCTCCAGCATTATGCCGACCGCTACCCCGCCTCGCGCTCCAAGGCCAATTTCAGCTACTGGCTCGGCCTCGCCGCAGACAGCATCCGCCGGGCCGATCGCATCCTCACCATCTCCCGCAATGCCGAACAGCAGATCCGCGAGTTCTGCGAACGCCGCAACATCCAGCCGCCCCCGATTCAGATTACCTACGAAGCCTGCGGCTTTGAGCACCTGCAACCGGACGACACAGCCAAACAAGATTATGTCCTTCACCTCGCTTCCAATGCGCCACACAAAAAATCAGCCATGCTCATCGACTGGTGGCAATCCCCAGGCGCCCTTCCACCCCTCCACCTCGTCGGAAATCGCAACGAAACGACCGCCGCCATTCACAGCCTCCCCCGCATGAGCCAGAACGCCCTGATCCAAACGATTCGCCAGGCCCGCGCACTCATCCTCCCCTCCGAAATCGAAGGCTTCGGGCTGCCGGCTCTGGAAGCCTACTATGTAGGCACCCCCGTCGTGTACGCAAAAGGGACCGCGGTCGAAGAGATCCTGCAAGTCGGCACCACGAAAGGTGGATTCATCCTGGATGACCGCGACAGCTTCGAAGCCGCCCTCGATGAAGCCCTGGCCATGGATGAGCAGGAGATCGCGACCGTCGGCGCAAAATTGCGTGAAGCTTTTTCATGGAAACGCTTCGGTGATGCCGTGGTGGAAGGGTTTACTGAAACCCTGGCATCCTGACCCACAGGCTTAGCCCTGCTGCAGCACTGAACGATACACCGCGACCGTTTCTTCCGCGGTCCGCTCCCACGTGAAGGTCGCTGCCCGCGCCATCCCCGCCACACGGAGTTCCTGACGATACTGCTCATCCAGGATCGGCTCCGAAAGGCCGCGAATGATATCCTGGATATCCAGCGGATCCACCGTCACCGCGGCATCGCCCACCACTTCAGGCAAACTCGAAACGTTTGAGGTCATCACCGGGCAACCACAGGCCATCGCCTCCAGGGGAGGCAAACCAAAACCCTCGTACAGCGATGGGTAGGCAAACAAATCTGCCGCCGAATACAAGGCTGGCAGCTCCTCGCGATCAACATAGCCGGTCACATGCACCCGCCCGGTCAGATGCATCTGATCGATGTAATCAACCAGGCGCCCGTAGCCCTTCCCCGGCTCGCCCACGAGGACCAGGTCCTGTTCCACCCGGTCGCGGATCCGTCGAAACGCCTCGACCAGCCGTCCCATATTCTTGCGGGGCCCCAAGGAACACACGGACAGGATATACGGACGGCGCAAGCCGTATTTCGTGAGCACCTCCGCCTGGGTCTCCTCGTCCGCGCGCGTGAACAAGGCATCCACACCCAATGGAATTGCGGTGATCCGATCCTCCTTCAAGGTTGGAAAGTAACGCAACATTTCCTGCCGGGTGAATTCCGAAATCGTGATGATGTGCTTTGCGACCTCGACCATGCGCGGCGTGTAATGCCGGAACATCGCATTGTGCCAGCGACTGTACGAACGCGGTTCCAGCAAGGGGGAAATATCATACTCCGTGAAGACCACCGGCAGCGAAGGGTGCCGCGGCGCCACCGAAGAGGTCACATGCAACAGGTCGTATCCTTCCACCGCGCAACGTCGGTTCAGTTTATTCGGCCAGGCCAACTGCCAGTTGACCACATCCTTCTTGCGCCGCAACCAGCCCCCATCCGTGCTGCGTTCACAGGAAAACCCATCGATCTGGACAGCCGGATCCACCGTCGGCAGGCGTTTCCGCAGCTCCCGCGTATACGTAGCGGTTCCGCCTGCAGCGAAATGCTCGATCGAATGGTCGTAAGCGATCTTCATGGGGTGAACCGGCGAAGATGCCGCAATCAGACCGCTGCTGCAACGGTAATTGCGGTTTTCCTATCACAGGAACGGATCAGCAAAAGCCTTCCTGTCATCGGAAAACCCGTTGCAATTTTTCCGATCATAGGAAAGATTTTGAGGATGCGTTCCTATCATCGGAAAACTCTCCTCACGCTCCTCGTCATCGCCGGAAGCGCATGGGGTGGCCCCCCCGAACGCGTGATGCTCCCTTTTCTGGGCCGCCCCGTCCCGCCCACCGGTGCGACGGCGCCAGAGCGCACCGAAATCCGCTTCGAGAACCATCGAAGCCACCGCATCTTCCTTTTCTGGATCAACGACCGCGGCGAACGCGTGGCGTATGGCCAACTCGAGCCCGGCCGCTTCAAAATCCAGAGCACCTATCCCGGACATGTCTGGATGATCACCGATGCCGCAGGTTATCCGCTGGGACATTTTATCGGCCGGAAAATCTTCGGCATCGCCCGCATCAGCAACCAATGAGTCGCCCATGAAAAAATACCTGCTCATCCTCTTACTCGCCCCGCTCTGCTCTGCCGACGAAGGGACCAGCCTTGGCTCCTTTCACGGCTATGATGCCTGCATCGCTTTAAGCAACCAGACCACACGCGTGGTCTTATGCCCCGCCGTGGGTGGTCGCGTGTTGGAATACGCCCTGGACGGCGTGCATGCCCTGCCCTTGCCGGAGGGGGGCAGAGGGGGACCCGCGGGTCGTTTCGATATCGGTCCGGAGTTGATCATTCCCAAGCGACCCCTTCTGTGGAGCGGAGTGTGGACAGGCGAGATCATCGGTCCGCGCCAGGCCCGCTTGACCTCACAGCCAGATCCGTCCACCGGGGTTCAGCTCATCCGGGAGTTCGAATTGGCCTCAAGCGGTTCGCGCCTCAGCTGCAAACAGATCATCGTGAACGTTTCCGATCACCCGGTCGAGTACGCCCACTGGAGCCGCACCTTCGCCCAGGGCAAGGGCATCGTGTTGATTCCACTCAGCGCGCCGAGCCGCTTTCCCAACAAGTACGTCATGTATGAGCGGAACGGGCACGCGATTGAGTTCAAGCCGGAGGATCCGATGATTCGTGAGCGGGAGGGCTTTCTGGAAATTCTCGGCGCGCCGAAAAACCCCAAGCTCGGCTTCGACAGCGCAACCGGATGGTTTGCCTACCTGTCGCCCAACAACCTGATGTTCCTGAAGTCGTATGAGGTTGATCCGGAACGCGTGTACAACGAGCTCGCCGGGCTTACAATATCGATCTGGTATCCGGATCACCTGTCCGTAGTCGAGCTGGAGCCGATTGGCCCACGTGAGAAAATTTTACCCGCGGGTCGCGCCTGGTTTACCGAGACCTGGCATCTGGCACCGTTTGATTTCCCGGGGAAGCAGGATACGGATCTTCCGCGGGTGCGGGCGACGGCGGAAGCCTTGCTGAAGTAAGCGCCTCAAGGGGCGCTGAACGGACTTCGGCGGCACACAGGTGCCGCCGATTTTGCTTTATCTAGTCCTACGCGGCAAACCGGGTGCCGCTCCCGAAAAGGTTTATGCTGCGATCAGGGCTTGGATCTGTTCCTTCATTTCGCTGGCTTCGATCCGAAGTTCGGTGGCAATCCCGATTTCGCCGATGACTTTCATGCGAGCCGCTTCACGCAAGTTGAAGCCATACCGGTCCTGCAGCTTGATCAGTTCTTGTTTTTGTTGTGCGCTCATAGTGCTTTCCTTTTTTCTGGAGATGCTTGCCTCTGCGTGCCGTCGCTGTTCGGAATGTTAAATAAGCATCAGGCGTGCCAAGTGTCTCCAATAGTCTCGTAACCCATCAAAGGCGCTTACGGACCTTTCCCAGCAGCCAGTTGGCCACTGGGACCCGGTCGTGCAGGAACTCACTCGGATCCCAGTAATCCTGTTGAAAGATCACTTCTCCCGCCGCGTTGAACTTCAGATGAGAGACCCCTAGGGTGTGGCTGATCCGGTCTTCGGGATCCATGTTCAAATTGATGTTCATGACCCAGGGCAGGTAATAATCCCCGCCTTCACCGCCTTGAGGTGATTCAAAATCAAAACTGACGCTTCGAACCGACTTTACGCTGTCGGCGAGGTATTCAGTGATCGCTTCGCTGCCGTTCAGCTCTTTTACGCCATCGCGAAACCAGGCATCCTCCGCATAGACCTTCGGCGCATTGTTCTTCAGGCTTTCTACGTCGTAGGCGTTGAACATCGTCATCAGTCGATCGAACGCCGCTGCATCCGCCGCTGCACCTGGCCGCGCGACGGCCGTGAGATAACCGGGACTCGGCGTGGTCAAGCCCGTTCCGTAGGTACGCTTGGCCGTCCAGGCGACGAAGCAAAGGCAGAGCAAGATGGCCACTCCGAAGCCTGCAAGAAAAAGAATTACTTTCATGCTGAATAATCGCAACCGAGGCGCAAACCTTACGAGCCTTTTCCATCCGCGATTCGGCACCCAGTCACGATACGCGAATCCTAAACCGCTCCGATGTGCATCCTCAGGTGACAGCCATCTGCCGAACTTCTTTGCGAATCTGCTTCGACAGATGATCCTCGGAAATTGCGAGGCCATAATCCATCTGCAAGCCCAGCCAGAATGACGCAGCGTTACCAAAATAGACGGACAGCCTCAGAGCGGTATCCGCGGTCATGCTCCGCTTGCCGTGAATAACCTCGTTGATCCTCCGAGGGGAGACCCCAAGATCGCGGCCCAACTGATTTTGACTGATGTTCATGGGGTTCAGAAATTCCTCGGACAGAATTTCACCAGGATGTACGGGCTGAATCTTCTTCATAGTTTCACCTTAATGGTAATCAACGATTTCAACGTTACGGGCATGGCCATCAACCCAGATAAAACAAATGCGCCATTGCTGATTGATCCGGATGCTGTGCGGCCCTTTTCGCCTACCCGAAAGTGCCTCGATCCGGTTAGCCGGAGGAATCCTTAAATCCTGAAGCGTTGAGCTTCGATTCAGCATGATCAGCTTCCGATAGGCGATTTGCAGAATATTCGTCGGCAGCATTTTTGAAAACTCCCGATGGAAGATCCGCTCCGTCTCTTTGCATGCAAAGCTCTCAATGAGCTTCCTAAGAAGGCATAACGCATGACGTTATAGATCAAGTAATCCTTACCGAATTTTTCGGTGAAGGGTTAAACGACTTCACCGAACCGGCACACGCATTCAAATCCGCGTGGCAAGGGTCGTGGCCCCGCAGTCACTAGACCGATACGCACAGACGCGATCGTAGTGGGTCATGATTTGCTCTTTCCGCTCATGGTCCTCACGAAAGAATAAGTGGGTCGAGCCGAACCCGAAAAGAAGAAATTCCTGAAGGTTTTCTCCAGGGTGGCCTCCCCTTTTATCATGACCGATCCACCGTTTGGGCCATTCATATTCCGCATCTCCTATGGATGCAGGATGGAAGGCATCTATACGACTCGCCATTAAAATTCGCAGGGCGATCTGCAACCATCCGGCGTGCGGTGAGGGGGTTTAGGCCGATCATGCCGCACGCCCTGGTGCAGCGACCATCGACTATTAAAAGCATGGGCGATTGGAAAATGGAGTCTTTGCCTGCGGGGCCAAGAGACGTAGAATCGGGCATGCTGAAATTTATTGCTCTCCTCCTCCTTAGCTGCACGCTCAACGTATCGGCCCAGGACATTGAAAACCTGCTTACGCAGTTGGGCGGGGAGGGCTTTCGAACCCGCAAGGCGGCGGAGCTGGCGATGAAGGAACTTCCGCGCGAAGCGCTCCCGGAGCTTCAGCAGGTGTATGAAACGACGGACGACCCGGAGATCAAGGTGCGGCTGGGTCGGATCATTCAACACATCATGACCAGTCCCGGGAAAATTCCCACGGCCTTCAAGGTGCTGGACATCGAAAATCACCGCGCGTTCAAGAAGGCCGCGGCTAGCTGGCAAGAGACCCAGACGATTGCCACCCTGCACACCAATGGCAACGCGGGGACCGGAGGCGATTTTGCGCAGAGCTTTGTTCCCCGCTGTGAAACCATTGCAGCCATCGAAGTCTGCACCTACGCGTTGAGCGATGGCTACGGATGGATGCGGCTGGACCTGGTACTCGATGATGCCGGAAATCCATCGGACACGGTCCTGGCCCGGAGTTGGGTTAAAATTTCGAAGGATCATAAATTTCCGCACGGCGGATACGTCCTGCATGACTTCCCCGATACGCCAGTGAAACCCGACCAGCGGTATTGGATCATCTATTACGACTACCCGGATGAAGGCGCGAATGCGACTTTCCTGAATTTCGGTTTATCCATCAAGGAAGACGCCTACCCCGGCGGCAATTTATGGCGCGCCCAAAGCCAGACCCCCTCCAAGGTTGAGGATGTAAAGTTCCGTATCTATTCGAAGAGTGTCCCCTTTATGCCCTACCGCACCCCCACGGAAGAGGAGTTGAAATCCCTGCCCGCCATGGAGGATCAGAACATTTCCTGGTCCGTGATTCAGCAGAGGAATAACTAGCAGGGCCGTTCCGATGACAGGAACGCGGTTCAGCATTTGCTCCTATGATCGGAACGGCTAAAAGTCGCGCGACAATAAGGCGCGGCGGCCAAGAGAGAGCGGCACCGCGGTCATCACGACGGTCACCAGGGTAATCCAAGCGAAGGCGAGGAGCATGTAACGACGGGTGGTGTCCCCGGGGACGGCTCCACTGGAATCGAAATGCATGGTGACGGCCAGGGGAAGGATCATCACGAGCACCCCGAGGATCCCGAGGACGAGATTGAGGGTGCCACCGAAGCCGCTGATGATCCGGGCCGGGGTCTTCGCCTCGATATCCATGAACACCGCGCCCAGACCGGTCGCGAGCGCCGACAAGCTGGCGCAAATCGCAAACACAATAGCCGAGGTCTGGTATATGATATGCGAGGGCGAATCCAGCATGATGCAGGAGGTGATGGTGAGGGTTTCCCCGACGATCAGCAGGCTGAAAAAGGCCATGGAAAATTTCACTATCATGATGCGCGGTAGACTGGTCGGGGCGAGGCCGACTTTCCAGATCCCCTGCCCTTCCATGCTGAGCTGCGGGTAGACAAAGCGCGCGGCGAGTGAACACATGACCGCGGACAAACTGAACAGGTTGAGGAAGGCAATGAGGTTTCGCCATTGCGCGGATAAATGATCGTAGCCGAAATTGCGGATGTTCACGAAGTAGAGGCCAAGCAAGCCAAAGAAGATCAGACACTGGGACCACTGAGAAGGATCGCGGAGGAAGATGCGGATGTCTTTCATGACAAAGGCCCGGAGATCACCCACGCCGAAGGGTAAGAGCCGGTCGAGCCAGGCCAGCATGTAGGGCTTGTTCAAGTTGTTCACCCGATGACTCACCACCACACGCTGGTAGCCGGCATCGAAAATACGCTCTCCGACGACGCCGACGAGAATAGCCATAACAAAAAGAGATGAGGTCAGGGTTCCCCAGAGCATGAACCCACGGGACCACTGGTTGCGGGTCATCGACATGACCCCTTCCGCCATCCACCAGCTCGGCAGCAAGGGCGAACCCGAGAGTTTCAACCCGGGAATCAGGTTCGTGAGCACGAGCGGGCCTTCGAAGGCATTCGCCTCGATCTCCATGGCAAACACGGTGAGGCGGAGGAGGATCGTGAGGCCGAGTGCGCTGCAGATAAAAACCAGGATCCGCCCGCCCGGCATCCAGCGAACGAGGATCATGATGAGGAGCATACCAAAGCCCGAGCAGAGCATAACGAAGGGTACGGAAAAGCTGATGGTCCAGACGGCGATGCTGAGGGAGAGGCCGCGATAGGTCGCGTAGCCGCCGATGAAGGGCACAATGATAAAGAAAAACGCCCAGGACGAAAGCAGGGAGGACTCCAGGAACTTATAATGCAGCATCGACCGGGTCGATATGGGCATGGTGAGCAAGGCGCGCGTCTCCCGGGATTGATAGACCGCGGAGTAGGACGTGATGGCACCGGAAAGCACGAGCATGAAACCCAGCCCCATGAAGAAGAGCGCAAACAACTTGGGGATGAGCATAAAACCGGCGCCGCCGAGTCCGTGGAGGAAGCGGAAAAACGCTTCGAATAGATACCAGAACCCGACCAGCCAACCCACGCAGAAGAACGAGATCACTACCAGTTTCAAGGGCGATTGATCGCGCACGATGGCGCCGGCATGTAGTGACCCCTGCAGGCTTTTTCGAATCAGTATTCGGAGATCGCGCATATCAGGTCATGGTCAGCTGGAGAAACAAATCTTCGAGGGCGCCGGTGTGGGCTTCCCGTTCACGCAGCTCGTCCATGGTGCCGCAGGCAATCAGCTTGCCATGGTCGATAATGCCGATGCGATCGGCGATCTCTTCGGCGATGGCCAGGATGTGTGTGGTCATGAAAATCGTCATGCCCTCCTCCCGGGTGCGCGCGCGGAGCAGATCCTTGAGCATGCGAATGCTGTGGGGATCGAGCCCGATAAACGGTTCGTCAACGAGGAGAATTTTGGGTCGATGCAGAAGGGTTGATGCATAAATGACGCGCTGCCGCATGCCGTGCGAGAGGTCCTTGATCAGGGTCGAACGCTTATCGGTCAAGCCGAAGATCTCCAGATAGGTGCCGATGTCCTTCTGGGATTCCGCGCGGGGCATGCGATACAGGTCGGCCGAGAACTGGGCGAATTCAGAGACGGTCAGGCGATCGTACAGAAAAGGCATATCCGGGATGTACCCCATGATGCTTTTGGCCGGGACGGGATCGGCAATGGCATTAATGCCGTCGAGCATGATGCGTCCGGCATCCGGGCGAACCAGTCCGGTCATCATTTTGATCGTCGTGGTTTTTCCCGCTCCGTTGCACCCGAGAAAGCAGAAAAGCTCACCGGCGGGCACCTCCAGGTTGAGGTCTTTCACCGCATGCAGCGCGCCAAACGATTTATTCAGGCCTTCGAGTTGAATCATGGTTGGTCTCCAGGGAGCACGTCAATTTTCAGTTTACCGAGATAACGAACCAGCTCCATCTGGCTCTCGATTTCTCCGGTGATAAGGATGATGTGGGTGGAATCGGCAATCTCCTGACCCAGGGTCGGATCGATATCCAACCAGCGGCCGTTGACGTAGATCGCAGGCCAGGCGTGATAGCCAAAAAATCCATCGACGTGCATGATGCCCACCCGGACGGCGGAGGGAATACCCGCCGCGCGGGCGAGACCGACATAGAGGTAGGTGTGCTCATTGCAATCGCCTTCCATGTTCTTCAATACATCCAGCGCAGAAGGCAGGGAAACGGTGGGAAACTTCTGCACCTTCTGGTGAACCCAATGGTAGAGCTTCATCGCCTGCTCCTCCGGATCTTTGCTGGAGCCAACAATGGATTTGGCCCGCTTGATCAGATCGGGGTGGTCGCTCTGGATGTACGTCGTCGCCGCGAGATAGGGTCGTACGTCCGCGGGGATGGCCAGGTTAGATGGCTGCGGGGGAGGCGGTTCAGAAGAGATCCGTAAGTCGACAAAATCTTCGCCGCTGGCCAGGATTTCCTGGCGCTCCAAGCCGGGCATATCGGTGAGCGCGTAATCCAAGCCACTCAATCGCAGATGGCGAACGACCTTCGCGGTTCGCTCACCGATTTCACCGTTCACCGGAACGCCCGAGTGTTCGAGCATGTCGACCTGGGCGAATTCATTGGGATCAATCTGGATGGCCTCGTTCTGTGCACAGGCAACCATGTGCCATCCGAAGGGCGTCTCCTGTCGGATGACCCGGCCTTCCTTATCCATCCAGGCCTTGATCGCCATCTCCTTGAGGTTGATCAAGAGCTCAAGCACCTCCTGCTCCTCCCCGAGAATGGTCATGTTCTCATAGGCGATCGCTTTGATGAGGACGTCGGAGGTCTCCAGGAGCAGGGGGTCAAAGATTTTCAACTTGGTCTCCTGGCCCGGCTTGAGATCCTTGAGGACCATCTCCAGGTAGGGCGAGTAAATCACCGCATCCTTGGGAATCTTCACCCGCTTTTTCACATCGAGACCTGCAGAATGGGTCTCCACGAGATACTCGCGGTTTCCGAGATGCTTTCCTTCCACCTCGACAGTGTACTTGCCAGCGGACATGGCGAAATCAAAGGATTGCATGCCGTAGCCCCCATCCAACACCGCACCGGAGGTGATTTTTACGCGCTGGCGTTCCCCCATGATGAGCAGTTTGAGCAAGGTGCGATTGTGGATGATGATTTCGTCATGCGAAGCTTCGTCGTTCACATCGACGGAGGTGTGACTGTACCCAATATGGGCGCCCTCCATGGTGATTTTCATCCAGGTATCGACGACGGCAGGTTTACCGCTGATCAGGGAGCGGTATCCGGGAATCTCGTGTACAAACCATTCGGGAAAGGCTTCGAATCGCAAGAGCCACGCCATGCAGCTAAGCCAGACCGCGACCACCATGTATTTAGCGACTCTTGATACCAACGAATAAGACCTCTGGTTTAATATACCCGTCGAAGGGCATTGTGCATACCTCAAAGGGTAGAGAACGTTTCCCTTCCGCACGTTCAAAAAAGCATTCGCCGGACGGGAAAGGCTCGCCTATACTCAGGTATGCAATTCACTAAACCCAACGCTGACTTCTTCGTCCCCGATAACTGCGAACCCACACAGGCCCTGAGCCGAACCACTCACATGGGGATCGGCGCGCACCAGGATGACCTGGAAGTGTTTGCTTTCCACGGCATCAACGCCTGCTATGAGTCGAACGAACGCTGGTTCAGCGGAGTGACCGTGACCGATGGCGCGGGCAGCTCACGGACGGGGCTTTATGCGGCTTATACCAACGAGGAGATGGCCGAGGTCCGCCGCAAGGAACAGCGCAAGGCGGCGGTGGTGGGCGATTACAGCTGCATGATTCAGACGATGTATGCCAGCGGAGAGGTGAAGAATCCCGATCAAACCGGGGTTGTGGACGACCTGCAGAAGATCCTGGAAACCGCCCGACCCGAGGTGTTGTACCTTCACAATCCCGCCGACAAGCATGACACCCATATCGCCGTGTTCCTGCGCTGCCTGAGCGCCTTGCGTGCTATGCCCGCGGAGCAGCGACCGCGAAACGTCTACGGCGTTGAGGTCTGGCGCAATCTCGACTGGGTGTTGGACGATGAAAAAGCTCACCTGCCCATCGAGGGGCGGGACAATCTCGCCCAGGCCCTGATCTCGCTGTTCGACTCTCAAATCAGTGGTGGCAAACGATACGACAAAGCCATTCCCGCACGGGCCCTGGCCAATGCGACCTACCTCGATTCGCATGCGACGGATGAAGCACATATGGTGAACTGGGCCATGGATTTAACCCCGCTGGTGATGGACGATGAAATGAACGTGGAGGCGTTTACCCTCGGGTATATCGATCGCTTTCGCAAGGATGTGGCAGGCCGACTGGATCGCTTGAGCTGATGCAACAGATTCATGAGCTGCTCAGCCGCATTCAATGGGATAAAGACTTTGGCGACGGCACCTTCGAGCTTGGCATTTACGACCAGGTCGAAGATCGGATCAAGCGCATGCCGATGGCGGAGCTGACCATGGACGAAAGCAGCAAAGGACGATGATCGGCGAGGACGGATATTCGGTCCACGTGCTGCTGCACCGGATCCGGGAAGTCTACAAGGATGGCAGCCTGATCTGGCAGCGACCGGATTGACCGACTAGGGCTTTTTCCGGACACCCTCACCGGTGAACGGAACAAAACGTACATCCATCAAGTTGCGCTTACTTACGTTACCTTCCGCATCCTTTTCAATCAGCAGGAGGTGTTGAACGGCATACTGGGGACCGACCGGAATGATCATTCGTCCACCAGCGCTCAGCTGGTCCACCAGCGGCTGGGGCACATGCTCGGGTGCAGCGGTAACGATGATTCCATCAAACGGCGCGTGGTCAGGCCAGCCTTTGTAGCCATCGCCCGCTTTTACCACGACGTTCGTGTAGGATAAATCCTTCAACACTTCTGCCGCGGAGTTCGCCAGCTCCTCGATGATTTCAATGGTGTAGACCTGCGTGACCAGGTCGGCAAGGACCGCCGCCTGGTAGCCCGATCCGGTTCCGATTTCCAGGATGCGATGGTCCGGCTTCACCTGCAGGGCTTCGGTCATGGCGGCGACGATGAACGGCTGGGAAATCGTCTGGCCCGCCTGGATGGGGAGCGGACGATCGTCATACGCATCATCCCGGTACGCGGGGAGCACAAAGGCTTCGCGGGGGACCGTGGCCATGGCCGCCAGTACGCGCGGGTCTTGAATTCCACGCAGTGCGAGGTCGTGTTCAACCATGTGGGCACGCGCTGCGGCGAACGGGGCCACGAGTGCACCCGAGGCATCCGGCTCCGCGGCTTGCGGAACCGGCTCTTCTCGACATGCGCTGAACGCCAGCGTCAGCAGGCACAAACACCGGTTGAGTAGCCGCTTCATCGTTGAATTTTACCTCAACCTGGGAGCAAATGCGAACCCGCCTCGATGCGATCATGGAAAGCCTTACACTGGCAAGCGGGAACGCATTCCCGCACGCCAAATAACTACTTCTTCACGTCGTAGCAGTGGATGATTTCCTGATCGCGCAGGTAAAGCTTTCCATTGCTGATGACGGGATGGGTCCAGACGCGCCCTTTGGGTTTACGGAGCTCGGTTTGCGGCGCGAGCACGAACCGGCCTTCTTCTTTGTAACCCTTGGTCGATGCCTCGATGAGCACGACCGTTCCCGACTTCTCCTCGAGGAGGTAGAAGCGGCCATCGGTATATCCGATCGCGCCTTTGTCCAGGGATCCTTTTTCACGCCAGGCAAATTCGCCGGTGGGCCAATCGATACAGCACCAGCCCGCGCCATCGGAGTAGCCGAACAGGTGATTGTCCTTCAGGATGACGCCACCGTGGTGGTTCTTCATGTTCTTGTTCTTCCAGACCTGGGTGACCGTCCAGTCGCTGGCGATGTTTACGACCATGCTGCCGACGCCGTAGCCGGTTGACACAAAGACCTGACCCTCTTTGAAAATCGGCGTGGGAATAACGGCGGTGCGCCCATCCCAGGGGGTCTTCCAGAGAACGTTGCCATTGCTTGCATCAATGCCGACCACGTTCGCGGTGACCAGTTGGATGTATTGCCGCTTGCCGTTGTGCTCAGCCACGATACAGGAGGAGTATTGAGCCGGATCCTTGAAGTCCTTACTCTGCCAGATGAGCTCGCCGGTTGATTTATTCAAGGCCGCAATGGCGCCCTTGGATCCACCCGGGGTCACGATGACCTGGTCACCATCGACGAGGGGGGATTCGGTGTAGCCCCAGCCCGGAACACCTCCGCCCAGATCGCTGACCAGGGACTTCGTCCAGACGGATTTTCCAGTGGTGAGGTCGACACAGTGCAGATGGCCTTTGGCGCTCAAGGTATAAAGCCGATCTCCATCGACGGTGGGGGTTCCGCGCGGACCATTGCCCCAGTCGTTCTCGAGCTCTTCGCCGATGGCGAGCGTCCAAAGTTCTTTCCCGGAATTCGCATCCAGACAAATCAGCTTCTCCGTCTTTTCGATAGACCCCATGGTGTACAACTTCCCATCGACGATCGCCGGGCCGGCATAGCCCACCCCGGCATGGTGATAGGTCCAGAGCTGCTTGGGTCCGTCTTTGGGCCAGGATTGGAGGATGCCGGTTTCTTTACCGATGTCCGTACGATCCGGACCGCGCCATTGCGGCCAGTCATCACCGAACAATGAGGAACTCAGGCCGAGGCCAACCAAGAGGGAAAGGGTCTTCAGATGTTGCATAGCGTTCTCCAGAATTTCATGAGGTCGAAAAGGCTGCCGAACAGCACGGACGAGCAGGCCAGTCGATTCTTCCGCTATAAATAGCCGAAAGACACGCGTTTTATGACCCAAAAAGCAGATAGAAAATGGAAAAGGGCCACGGGAAGGTCAGTGCTTAGCAATAACATCGGCTTGATACTGCATCCAGAGGTCCTTCAGCACAGGCACCGTCAGCTCCAGTTGCTCAGCAAGGATCTCCAGGCGCGGGCGATCTGCGAGAAGAGACAGATTGTCAGGATTCCGAACAAGGCGGATATACTGAAAAAATCCAGCACGTAGATTGGGCTGCATCAGCATGCGAACCAGTGCCCAGGATTCGGCATACGACATATCCACGCGCCCCTCAGGATGGACATCCATCATCCCGTCTGAGCTGCGATAATTCACCAGCTTTTCCAGGGAGACAGAATGCCCATAGTCCCTCCCCGCTTTTAAGGCATTCACATAGATGAAGACCGGATCACCCGGGGTCTCACTTTCAAAATAACAAGCAAGCCCCTCAATCAGCCATGGATTCTCTGCACGGAAATCGGAGTGAACGCCATACTTGAAGAAGAGGTGATGCGCTCCTTCATGCCGCAGAGTTTGATTGGTCTCATCAATAAAGACCTGCATGTTCGGTCGGTATACCGCGTTGGTGGAAACGGCTGCGGTTTCGATGATCGACAGTTCCGGCAGTCGGGTTTTACCCTGCCCTCCGGTTTGATCGTAAATAATCAGGCGCTCCTTTTCAGGAATGTACAGACCCGCGATGTCATCGGCGGGGTCACAGGCATGATTATGTCGGCTGGCCAGGAAACGCTTTTTTTCCAGCACGTAGACGATCTGGATATCCTGCCTTCCACGGACCGGGCGAAGCAGCGGTGTAAAGTCCGCTCTCACATCGCCATCCAGTTTATCCAGCTTCTGAATCAATGCATGCGCAGACTCGTAATCGGCATCGGTCAGAATGGTATACGGACCGCGACGACAAAACCGGAGGTCCGGAAATTCCATTTTGAACTGCACGTCCCGATAGGTGATGGGAAGCACTACGACGCGATTTTTTTCTACATGATCGATGAGCTCACGCGACAGAATCTGCTCGGCCATTTTCATTTCGCCATAGAGCGGCTGGAAGCGAATCCCCGCAGGCGTTTCACCTACAATCCGCCCCTCCATTTGCGTTCCGTCATTCAAGTGGATCACATGCTCCGGCTGTCGGCGCTGCATCACCAGCTCAAGCGAGCGCTTGTACCCGCGTTCCACCAGGGTCATATCGGCCTCGGCTTTGTCGGTTGGGGACGCTTTTTCCGTCCAACCGATCACACTGCCTATGATCTTGCCCGGGCGTGAGTTCAGGAAGTGATAGAAGCGGGGGTCGTTGTCACGATTCCACGTCCAGAGAACAAAAGATCCGGTAAGCAGGAGTCCAAGAATCACTAGACGGAAGATCCGATAGGCGAGATGAACAATACGCTGGTTTGTGATGAACATAAGCTAGATAAATTCTAAAAAAATTGCGGAGGAATCTGCAATGTAAAAACTTCAAAACATTACGTTAAGTGCGTTTAATACCGATTAAGCGTCACTAGATGTCACAAATACACCAGAGGCTCCAAAATCTC
>JBLIND010000037.1:0-26088 GCA_047639095.1 Candidatus Omnitrophota bacterium
TCAACAGCCAGTCGCATGCCGCCGTGTCCGTATTCCTCGAACGTTTCACCGGATTTATCTGTCTCCTGGTGACCGCGGTTTTATGTCCCTTGCTGGTCCCGGGCTTGATCACCCAGCTTGCGGTTTTTATCCCCATCCTCGTGGCGGCGGCACTGCTCCTTGGGTTCATTGTGCTACTGGTCATCCCGCATCCGGTGGCGCTGGCACGCAAAGTCGTCCCGCTCAAATTCCTGGCCGGCTTTTATCGTGGGGTGGAAGCGTTTCACGTAAAGCTGTTGAATGCTCTCAAGACCTTGCGCGCACGGCCTGCGGTCTGGTTGCCGGTCGTGCTGTTGACGCTCATCTTTTATGCGCTCACCTGGCTCAACGTTTATACCTCCCTTCTGGCCTTTGGGGTGCAGGCACCGTTTGTACATGTCATGGCGCTCACCGCGATCGTCATGATTGTGGCCGCGATCCCGATCTCGCTGGGCGGCCTGGGGCTGGCCGAGGCCGGATACGTTTTCTATTTCTCCCTGGTTGCCATCCCCGCGCCGCCCATCCTGGCCATGGCGCTGCTCATCCGATTAAAGCTGATTCTTGTCGGGAGTTTGGGTATGGTGTTGCACCTCGGGACACGAGACGAAGAACGGTATCATGGCGGAGCTTGATCAGAACGCACAGAACATCCTCAAGGACGACGGCATGTCGGACTTGCGGAAATATGCCTTGCTGGCCTCGGGCAGCCCATCCCTGCTCGCCCTGATCAAGTACGAGTTGATCACCACGCTCTTCAGCGGCGTGCGCGGAGCCCTCGGTTTTATCCTGCGTAAACGAATGTATCGAAGCCTGCTCGGGCACCTGGGTGGCGGCGCAAAAATCGGCTGCAACGTGACCTTTCGCGGGGTCAAAAAAATATCCATCGGGAAGAATGTCTTCATCGATGAAAACGTGGTCATCGATGCCCGTGGCGATGACGCCCGGATTGTCATTCACGACAATGTGCTCATCGCCCGCAATACGATCATTCGCTCACGCGGGGAAACCCTCGAAATCGGTACCGGCACCGACATCGGCAATCACTGCATCATCTCCACCGACAGCCAGCTCAAGGTCGGCGAGCACGTTCTGATCGCGGCGTATACCTATCTTTGCGCCGGGGGCAATCATCGGCATGAAGACCCGACTCAGCCGATTATTCAGCAGGGCTTTAACAAGCTGGGTGGGTGCAGCATCGGTAATGGTTGCTGGATCGGCGCCCGCACCTCTGTTTTTGACGGGGTGCACATTGGCGAGCACACCATCGTGGGTGCTCACTCCATGGTCAACAAAAGCCTGCCGGCGTACTCCGTCTGCTTTGGCTCCCCGGCATGCGTGGTGAAGGACCGCCGAGCTGAACACCCTGACGTCGGTTAATGCTCCTCCCGATTCTGAGTAAAGAGTTGATCGAGCTGGCTGGACGTCGGCAGACCTATCTGACACGGGTGATTTATGCCCTGGCCCTGTTTGGCCTCTTCTGGTTCCTGTTCCGAAGCATGGGGATGCGAGACGGATCGATGCTCGATCTGGGGAAAGGCTCTGAACTCCTGCGCAACCTGTTTTTACTCCAGGTCGCCAGCATCTACCTCTTAGTGCCCCCCATCATTTCGACCAGCATCACCGAGGAGAAAGAGAAGGGCACCATCATCACCCTGGTGAGTCTGCCCATGCGCAGCAGTGCAATCCTCCTGCAGAAACTTTTCGGACGCTTGTTACCTGTGCTCACCATGCTGGCGCTTTGCTTTCCCCTGTACGCGATCGCCTACACCCTGGGGGGTGTCGATGCCGCCTCCGTGGGGATCGCCGCACTCTGCCTCATCATTGAAAGCATCAAGGTCGGGGCGCTCGCGATGCTCGTGTCCTGCGCGCAGAAGACGAACACCCTGGCGGTTGCCTTTACCTACATGTGGCTGCTGCTGTTTGCCCCTTTGTGCACCAGCCCGCTTCTTACGGTTCTGATACGAGCCGACTTCAATGTGGGGTTTCTGCTCATGCAGCTGGTCATCAGTATCCCGTTCATCATTATATTTATTGCCTTGGGCGCCCGCCTCTTGCGCAAGCACGCCTTGCACATACCTGATGCTTATCAGTTTGCCTGGCAGGTTCCGCGGGAAGGCGAACATGTGAATCCACTCGTCCATCGCGACAATCCCTGGACGCTCCCCCGGAAGGACTTGCCGGGTATGGAGCCCTTGCGCTGGGTGGAAACGCCCCGCGATTGGATGACCTCCAAGCAGGCGCTGTTATTGGCGACGATGACCCTGGTTGTGATGTTGCTGCCCGCGATTCAGTTGGGCAGCACGGCAAACTTTGGCGCTCCGGTCATGGTGGTTTGCTGGCTCGTCATCCTCGTACGTACACCGATCAAGGTGATCCATTCACACAGCCGACCCGTTGACGGGGAAGTGAATCAGGTCCTGCTCACCACCCCGATGACCGGTTGGGACATGGTCTTGCAGATCAATGCTGCCCGCCATGAGGGCTTCATCAAAGTATTCTGGTTCATGCTCGCCGGTAGCGTGGTCAACGCCATCGTAGGAGCCGGACCCCCGTTGGTCGGTATGCTCTTTGCCTTGGTCGCCCTGGCCGCTTCCTTGTCGATGTTTGTTATTTATTACCAGTTGCAAATCTGGTTTGGCACCTTGCTCGCCCTGCGCATTCGCTCCAGAACGCGCAGCCTGATCACCCTGCTGATGCTGAACCTGATGGCCTTTGCCATCCTCCCCATGCTCCTGCATGATGCACAGGCGGCTGGTCCAACCCTGGTTCGATTCTATGTCTGGTTGGACCCCGTAGTGTTCCTCCTTCTGTGCGATGGCCTCGTGCACGGCGAACAGGGCGCGAGCGCCTTGCCCGTGCTCATGATCGTCCTGCTCTTCTGGGGCGGGCTGGTCGCCGTCCTCCGCAGTTACGTCCTCCACCGCGCGGATCGGCTCATGGGGCGACCGGTTTAACCCATTCCTATGATAGGAACGGTGGAAGCAGGAGGTCAAATATGCCATGACAAGATGCTGCGTTGTTTCTGTGGCACCTGCCTCGGGATATCTGGAGCCCTTTACGGGATGGATCTGATGAATATGCAGAAGAAGCGCTTAAAGACGTTCACCTTGCTGATCGTTGTCGGTCTGCTTTTCACGTGCGCACCTTCCACTCGGGCGACAATCGTGGTGATCTCCGAAAGTGGCGACGCCGGAATCACTGAGTTCCTCGGCAACAACTTCTCCGACATCCCGATCCGGAGAGGTGATTTCGCGAACTTCAACACCGCGGCGACTCCGACAGCATTAGTCGATGCAGACCTGGTGATTATTGGTCGGTCGATAACGAGTGCGGAGTACGATCAATTTGATGCGTCGGGTTACAACGAATTGACGATTCCCGTTTGCTGCCTCACCTCCTATGTCGCGCGTGAATACGGCAATCGTCTGGGCTGGCACATCAGCAATGCGGGTGGGTCGGAAAGCACGCTCGGAGATGAGACCACGATTGCCCCTGCGGGTGTGGCGCTCTTTGGTGCTGCGGGTGCGGTTGACTGGCATGACCTGGGCGGTGTTTCCGGTAATACCTTCAATGGCTCGGGGGGCACCGGGTCGGTGGGCGGTGGCTAAATTCTGGCGACGATCGGCGCCAACAATCACATTCTCGCTGTCCACTGGAACATCGGCGACGCCCCCGGTAACCCAACGATTGCATCGGGAACTGCAGGAGACGCTAGTTTCGATTTTCCGGGAGAACGTCTCCTGTTCAATCTGGATAACGATATCAACGTCGGCGGTACCCGGGATCTCAATGCCCTTACTCCTGCGGGCGAGGATGGCTTGATCGCGAGCTTGAGTGCCCTCGGGTTGGTTTCCAAACCCCAACAAAGCCTGGTGTCAGTCGATGCGGAGGTGGTGATCGGCACGATTGACGAACGGGTCTTCGGCATGAACACCGGGGTTTATGATCCGGATATCGGCACGGCGGCCAATGCGGCGGTGATGAATCCGCTCCAATTAAAATCGCTCCGCTTCCCGGGGGGCGCCGTATCCAGGCTGTACGTCAGGTTCTGGCCAGGAACATCGGCATCACTCGCCGAGACCAAAAAAGCCAGTTCGCTCATCTCCTTCACCGGTGACCAGATCCCGCCAGCGGGCATCCTTCGCATGCATTTTACGCATGATGGGCCCTTGTCCACATGTCTGGTCCATGTGCTCGGCATCCTTCGGGTTCCGGAGTTGCTCGATTTCGGTCTGGGACGACCTTGCGGTTGGATTCGGCTTCTTTGTACGCGATTTCTGCTCAAGCAACAGCGGCGTACCGGCCAGCGAGGTGGCGGAGATGCCCATGAGCAACCACATCTCCCGCGGGACCGCAATGGCGAGTGGATCGGCGACGCCCGCAGCCAGATTGCCGAAGGCGGCCGCCATGTAACTGGCGAGAATCACGATGGTCCAGACCACGCTCTGGCTGCGCGAGAGGCTGTATCGACTGCGGGTCGGCTCGATGAGGACACCGAAGTAACTGTTGGTGATTCCTTTGCCCAGGAGAAGGGAGAAGATGACGATCAAAACCGTCGCGGCTTTCCAGGACCAGAGCGCGTTGTAGCGGGCCGTGTACCAGATGATGATGGGGATCAGAATAAGGGCAAGTAACGCCAGACCCCGATTTCACGATCATTCGTTTTTGGATTTCCTGTCATGCATGTCTCCCCCGGTGGATACGTCAATTAAACCATATCGCCCGCCCGTGGGTAACGGGGGGGAAGAGAAGGATGCGGATCAGCGCTACTCCGACGAAGGCGTAGCAGGCAAATCGGGGCGATTGAGGGGTTTGTCCAGCAAGATAATGCCGGCGTCAAACTGATGAGCGTCAGGAGCCCAGTGTCCAAGTCCGGGTACGACGAGGCTGTCGATATGTTGAAATTTATCCCCCTTATAAGCCAATGCGGTTGCCTCCATTTGCCGCCGGTTGAAATCGAATTCTCCGGTCAGGAAGACATAGCGATTGCGCCCCTTGATATACTGCAAGAAGCGTTCCGGAGGCGTCCTGAAGCTTGCTGGCCAAGCTTGCGCATTTTCAACCGGGGAGGCTACGTCCTGATAATACTTGCAGCCAATCATGGGGAAGGCTCCGTCAAAAATGTCTCCCCATAAAACCCCCATGACACTCGCGGCGCGTCCCCCGCCGGATGGGCCACTGACATAAATGCGTTCCGGATCAATGTGATAGGCCTTTTGCATATGGTGAACCGCATCTAAAGCCAGCCCAAACCGAATGTGTACCGGTCGGACATTGCCCGAATTATCCGCTCCGATAAAAATGAGTTTATGGCGGTCGAACACGGGCCGCCAAGCTGCGCTGCAATAACCAACCGGAAGCGCGTTGATCCATACGAACAGCCCGTACTCCTCGTCTTTGTTGAAGTTCTCGGGTCGGTAGATCTGAAAGCTTTCGTCCGCAAGTTTGTAGTCAGGCAGTATCTTCTCTGTGCCCAGGCGACGTTGAATGCGGGCCACCGAACTCGCCTTGCTTCGCTCTGAAAATCGCTTTCGTTCCGTCCAGCCGGAGGGGATCTCTTTCAGCAGCTCCGTCCCACGCAGAATCAACCGTTCCAGGTTGGGGCGATTTTCCGTTTCTTGAGACGAAGCGGGTCCGATACCCAAGAGCAGCGCCAGGCACGTCCACCCCCAGGCAGGTCGCGCGGATACCGGTAAAAATTTACTGCCAAGCATGCCGCCATGATACCATGTCACGCTTCCTTCAGCCGACCCTAAACCTGTGCTCGAGCGGCTGTTCGGGTGTGCTCCCATTTGGCATCTCTGATGCTTATTACCCGGGTGAGGTTGGGGCGGCATCGATGTAGGATAAACGATGATGTTTGCAGCCTGGTGTGATAACAGATGTGCGTCGAATGATGGTTGGAAGGCTGAAAGAGCCGTAAAACCAGGAAAGCTTCGGGAAAACCGTACGACTGATATGTAAGAAAAATACTGATTGGTGTATGGTTTGTGCAGGACGTAGATGTGAGATGGAAACTTTGAACAGCGAAGTGCAGCTTGAATCGCCCGTGCGGGGAACCGCGTGGGCGCGCGGTTGGCGTCACGTCAAGCAGACGGTATTGTCGCTCTATATCTGGATCATGACGGCTTTGCTGGTGGTGTTCTGGATCCCCTTTGTGTACCTGGTCTGGCGCCGGGATTCGGACGAGTTTAAATACCGGACCAGCGCCGCGATTCGTCGCTTGAACCTTTCGGTTTGCCGGATCAATCCGCTGATCGAGTTGGATATCCAGGAAGGCTTCAAGGCCGACCCCAACCGCGCCTACATCGTCATCGCCAACCACCAGTCGATGGCCGACATCCCGCTGCTCAGCAACTTGCCGATGCCCTTGAAGTGGGTTTCGAAAGAATCGCTGTTTAAGATTCCCCTGACGGGTTGGCTCATGCGGATGGCGCGCGACATTCCGGTGCGAATACATGATCCCGACAAAACCGAGATTCTGGATCGGGCCAAGGCGTATGGCGAACACGGCTTGTCCGTGGTCTTCTTCCCCGAAGGCAAGCGTTCGAAAGATGGCTATCTGTATCGCTTCAGTCGCGGGGCTTTTGAGCTCGCGGTCGAAAGTGGGATTCCCATTCTCCCGGTTGCGCTGGATGGCTTGCACCGCCTGCTACCCATGCACAGCTGGCGCTTCACTGGCGAGGGCAAGGTGAAGCTCAAAGTGTTGCATCCCGTGGAAACCTCGGGCTACAGCCATAAAGACTCCGGGTATCTCCGGGAGAAGGTCCGCTTTATGATCATGGATCAACTAGCCGAATGGCGTGCGGTGGACCGGGATTCCGTGGATGGCATCATGAAAGATGCGCATGTCCGTGCGGCCGGCGAGCTCGAGCACGACCCGCTGTTTTTCTAGATTCCGGGCCTTTTACTCCCTCTTGAACCCTGCGCCAAGCCCGCTTGACACATTCACCGTTGACCCGTGTCGGTACCCGCGTTACGTTTAGGCGATGAAGATCTTAGCCCAATGGATACTGTTGTGTGGTTTCGTTTGTGTTGCCACCGGCCAGTTGCTGCCTCCTGAACAGCTCCCGATTTCGGTCGACGGATATGCTGCGATTGTAAATGAGCGCATCATTACCGCCAGCGATGTGATGACCCTCATTGCTCCCGAGCGTCAGCGGATTCTGGAAGACCCCACCCTGAACAACACCGGAAAGCAGGAAGCGCTGCGTGGGCTCTACGACAAGGGTTTGCGAAACCTGGTCGAGCGTTCCTTGACGCTCGAGGCCTTTGAGCTCACGGAGATGCAGATTCCGGACAAGCTGGTGAACGACCGGGTCACGGAGATTATTAACCGCCGCTTTAACAATGACCAGGCCCTCTTTGAGCGGACCCTCAGTCAGGAGGGAATCTCCATGACAGATTGGCGTGAGCAGACCAAAGAGCAATTGATTATCCAGATGATGCGTCGTCAGGAAGTCTACAGCCGGCTGGCGGTTTCTCCGCGGCAGATTCGTGAGTTGTATGAAGTCCGGATCAAGGATTTCAAAGTGGAGGCGGCGGTTGAGTTGCGGGTGATTGCGCGTAATCGCCCGGGGACCAAGGACGAGCGCCTGGATGTGTTGCGCTCCTTGTATCGCGTCCAGTTGGAGGTGAAGGATGGAGCGGATTTCATCGCTGCCTGCAAAGAGCATTCAGAAGGTCCGAAAGTGGAGTCCGGCGGCGATTTGGGTTGGATGCAGCTCAACCAGATGCGTGCCGAATGGCGCGATGCGATCGCCGATGTGCCGGCAGGTGGCGTCAGTAATGTCGTGCGGGATGGGGATATGTATTACCTGTTCAAGGTCGAAGACCGCAAAGAGGGCGCCGTGAAGCCCTTGTCGGAGATGCACGAAGAGTTAGAAGCCGAGTTGCTCGCGGGTGAGGAAAAGGTCCTGTACGAGGATTGGATGACGCGCCTCCGCAATAAGTTCCATGTAAAAATTTACTAAGTCGAGCCCGGACCTTTCCGGGATGTGTTCCTTATGGTCGTTCGCGACCGATTCCCTCCCTTATACGCTATGCGGCAAGCCGTCGATTTAACTGATCTCTTCGAACTCAAACAGCTCATCAGCCGTCTGGATTTTGTTCCCCGCAAGAATAGCGGTCAGAACTTTCTCGTCGACGCTGGCGTGCGCGATTTCATGCTGGATGCAGCGGAGCTGCAGGCGGATGACCAGGTAATCGAGGTCGGTCCCGGACTGGGCGTGATGACGGAAGGGTTGTTAACCCGGGTGTCCCGGGTGATCTCAATTGAGTTGGATAAGGCCCTGCATGAACACCTGCAGCTTCACTTTGCGGAGGCTGCGGGATTGGAGCTGATCCAGGGAGACGCCCTGGAGGTGGATTTGAAGGGGTTGGTTCGTTCGGGTGCAGATATTATGGTGTCGAATCTTCCCTATTCCGCCGGGAGCCGCATCCTCTATGAGCTTGCGGGGCCGGTGGATGCCCCGCGCAAGATGGTGGTGATGCTGCAGACCGATGTGGGTGAACGCATTACGGCCGTACCGGGTACGAAACGTTACGGGATCCTCGGGATCTGGCTGCAGACCTTCTATGAAACGCGTATTTTGCGAGAAGTCGGTGCGTCCAGCTTTCATCCCCGGCCACGCGTTGGTTCGGCAATCGTTGAGCTTACCTGGCGGACCACGCCCCGGGTTGAGGTCGCCGACTGGGCCCTTTACCAGCGATTGATTAAAGTATGTTTCTCCCAGCGCCGTAAGCAGTTGGGCACGATTTTGCGCAAGGCCCCATCGTCGGTCCGCTGTACGCAGGATGATCTGATCGCGGTTGGTCTGGATCCGACCATCCGTCCCGAGTGTTTAACCGTGGAAGAGTGGGGCGCCTTGGCCAATTTCCTCACGGCATCGTGAGGGAGGCAACGGGGGCAACCCGTGGGGTAAATCACTTGACCACCGATACATCCATGCCATTTAATGCGGAGGCGAAGCGGTGTTGTTTGCAGGACCCAAAGGATTTCTGATGGCTAAAAGAAAAGAAGAGACAATCAACTGGATGATCAGCTTCACCTGCTGGTCGTGTAGGGAAGAGGTCGAGGTCGACTTGCTGAAGGCCCAGGATGCTCGTCTGGAAGGCGGGATGTACAATACGATCAAGCCGGCTCCGGAAAATCCACAGCAGTATTACATGAAGTGCACGGCCTGTAATAAGTTTAACACCATTTACGTCTAAACCGACCGCCGCTTCTTTCGAAGCATTTGCCTGAAGCGAAGCATTTGCCTGAAGCGAAGCATTTGCCTGAAGCGAAGCATTTACTCGAAGGCGAAGCATTTACCCGAAGGTTTCGCGCAAACAAAAAGGCCAGCGATGATCGCTGGCCTTTTGCATAAGGTTCACTGTTCCAATCCAATCAGATCTGCGATTCGGCGGCGATGAGGTCGCGGAGGATATGCAGGCTTTCTTTCAGCACGATGTCGTTTTTATCCTTGGTCTCCTGATCCGTGCTGTCGTCGTCCTCACCTTGTTCCAGTTCTTTCTGAACCTTGTCCAGTTCCTTGTCGGCTCGCGCTTCGGCCATCCGTTGCTCCAGGTTGAGGGTAACTTCGGTCTTGGCCAGGCGCTGTGACAGGCGTTTGAGAAAGTCTTTCTGGGCGATGAAGCGCGGATCCTGTTCGCGTCGCTTGACGGAGGCATCGTTCAGGTTCTCCACGATGTCGCCGAGGTGGCCGGCTGGCCGAAACCGCGCCGCACCAATCATGGACCAGGGCAGCACGTTGTCGAGGTACTCTTCCCCGACTTCCATAACGTCCATGGTGGAGGGAATAATGATATCCGGCGTGACGCCTTTCAGCTGGGTCGAACGACCATCGATACGGAAGAAGCCCGCTGTCGTCACCTTCAAGGAGCCCATTTTGGAGTTGCCGCGATCAAGCGGGTAGAGGGTCTGCACCGAGCCCTTACCGTGGGTCTTGGTATCGCCGATGATGATGGCGCGACCGTAGTCCTGCAGGGCGGCGGCAAAGATCTCGGACGCGGAAGCACTCTGGCGATTGACCAGCACCACCATCGGTCCTTTGTAGACGATGTCCCGATTCGGATCCATCAGCGGGCGTGGACGCCGGTTCGTCTGCTGGACCTGGACGATGGGGCCATCTTCGATGAAGTAGCCGGTTAGTTCCACGCAGTCGGGAAGAGAGCCGCCGCCGTTGTCGCGCAGGTCAAACACGATACCATCCACGTCTTCTTTAATCAGCTCGATGAGCAATTTTTTTACATCTGTCGCACAGCTTTTGGGGATGCCGTTGTGGCCGTCCCGGTTATCCATGTCGGCGTAAAAGTCGGGAAGCGTGATGATGCCGATTTTATATGAATCGGTGTCGCCTTCGCCTTTGAATTCGGAAATCCTGGACTTGGCCTCTTTTTCATCCAGCTTGATGGTGTCGCGGACCAGGTCGATTTCTATGAGGTCTCCATCCGACGCGCCCTTGGGTTGCACATGAAGAATCACCTTGGAGCCTTTTTCGCCGCGGATCACGCGCACGGATTTGTAGAGCGGCCAGTACATGATGTCGTCGATGGTGCCGTCTTCCTGTTCGACCTTGATGATGCGATCGCCCGGGTGGAGGCGTCCGTCCGTTTCTGCCGGTCCACCTGGGATGACCCGGATAATTTCAGCCGTGCCGTCTTCATAGCTGAGGAGTGCGCCGATCCCATGCAGGGAGAGTTTCATGGAAATGTTGAAATCCTCGATGGCCCGTGGCGGCATGAACGAGGTGTGGGTGTCGTATGCGCGGGTGAATGCATTCAGGTAGAGTTGCAGGACGTATTCCGCATCATGTCCATCAATCATGGTCAGGAATCGCTCATATTTCTGGCGAATGCCCTCTTCCGGAGTCATCTTCTCTTGGACTTCCCGTTTTTCTTCAGCCAGCTTTTCAGCGGCGCGTTTGTTGATTTCGGTGATGTCTTCCGCCGCGTCAGGTTCAGCCGCTTCCTTTTCGGGCTCGTCCTGCTGCTGCTTCTTCTTTTCTTCTTCGGCTTTTTCTTTCTCCGCCTCCTCCTTGCGCAGCTTCTTGCTCACTACGCGACTGACGTATTCGTGTTTAATTTTCTTCCGCCAGATGTCTTCCTGTTCGGCTTTGTCGGTCGGCCATGGTTGGTCCTTGCGCTTCCACAGGTACTTTTCGTCGATGTTGGTATCGAAGCCTTTGTCCATGATGGACAAAGTAAAGGCGACCCGCTCGTGCACACGTTCCTTGAAGACCTCGAATACCTGATAGGCAAAATCCAGGTCCCCGTCTTTTACCTCGTCATCGATCGTGTCGAGATGGGGCTTGAATCCGTCGACATCGGACTGGAGAAAAATCGTATGATCGTAATCCAGGGAGGAGAGGTACTGGTCGAAAGCGATCTCGCCTTTTTCGTCACCCAGCTGTTCCCCGCTCATGTGGATCTGGGGGAGAAACATCATAAGGGTCTCGGCGATTTGGGGGTAGTGTTCTCCAGGCTGAATCATGCCTGGCGCTGCCACGGACGCCGTCTGCGGGGATTCCTCTTTCTTATCTTCACCCAGCGCCAGCAGCGCGTAGAGGACTGCGGCTGTTCCGGCAATCATTAGCCTGATCTTCATAAAATGTTTCCTGGTCAGTGGTTAGAAAGGGTTAACCTGCAATTAAAGGTACGACAATATACCCGTGGAGCCCGTTGAATGACAGCATTTATTTGTTGAGGCGCGTTCAGCTGCAGGTGCGCGAATCCGGTGATAAACCTGCAAAAACAAGCGGAAACAAAGCCTTTCGGCCCTGCTTCCGCAGTTGCTTGTTGTTTCTTGTCCTCCTTGCGGTGGAATAGGTGGATTCAGACGCTCATTCAGCCGTATCGATGGTGATTTTCCGTCGCTGTTTTTCCGGCTTGAGCGGGAGTTGCAGGTGGAGCAAGCCATTCCGAATCGTGGCCTTAATGCCTTCCCGATCGATCTGCTGGCCCAGCCTGAAGCTGCGATGGTACCGCCCCGGATGAAACTCCTCATGGCGTTGACCGTCTCCGGTGTACAGGCTGGCATCCGTCTCTCCCTTCAGGGTGAGGACGTCGTTGTCCAGGTCCACACTCAAGGTGGCTTCATCCACGCCCGGCAACTCCGCGTTCAAGTGGATCGCGGTGTCGGTGCGGTAGATATCAACCACGGGCTGGTAGACCGGAGGGGCCGTTTTCTGCTCGCAGACGGCCGGTTTTTTTTCGAGGGATTCAGTGATATTCATGTTGGGATCTCCTTATTTTTTCGTGATCAGGATGTGATTTCGATTTTACGGCTGCGGCGCTCGCTCGCCCTGCGCAGGGTAATGCGCAGCACGCCTTTGCTGTAGTTGGCGGTCATGTTTTCGGTGTCTACGTCCCAGCGCAGGCGTACCCGACGCTCGAAGCCGCCGGTCTGGCGCTCCCGGAGCAGCCACTCCGCATGCTCGCCCACGGGCTCTTCCGAACGTTTGCCCGAAATCACCAGTACGCCTTCTTCTACCTCTAACCCAAGGTCCTTCACGTCCATGCCGGGAATCTCCACCGCCACGGTCACCTCATTTTCAGTCTGCATGACATTCAAAGGTGGGTAGGTGCGGTCGGATCCGTTAGGTTCCAGCAGGCGATCAAATTCCTGCACGAGTCGGGTAAAGGGCGCCATCGGCGACCAGTCCCCTTGATCAAATATGCGTGATCGTGTGTTCATGTCGTTGTCTCCAGTTGTTGTTGTTGTTGTTTTCTGGAATCAGTAATAGCAATGCGCATGCCAACATGTTTTATATATTGTAAAGCGTTTGTAACCAACAATATACGATACTTTAACCGCCTTGTTAAGTGCGACATAGTGTCCCGGTATGTTTACGAAACCTTCCTTTACTGGGTAATAATGTCACAGTTTGTCGGTTGCGGTTCAGGCGCGTTTCTCGAGATGGGCCAGAATGGTCGGGTAGACGTCCACAACCGCGTTTTTACCAAAGATGCAGTCGATATGACCGTTTTTTCCGTGGCTGACTGTCGGGCGCAAAGGTTCCGCCTCCGACAAACATGGAGGCATACGTGGTATACAACGAGCCCGCAAAGTACGCGCCGAAGTCGCGAAGGATTTCCAGCCGCGTGCCTGTGCGATCTTGCCGATCCCGCGTTCGGCGAGGGCGGATATGGTGAACAGGGGGTTAATGCCGATGGAGCGAGGGATAATCGCGCAGTCCAGGACGTGCAGGCCCGCATGGACCTCCGTTCCCGCGCCGCTGTATACGACCCCCAGGTGATCGACGGCTCCACGTGCCCCATCAGTGCCCACGCCGGGCCAGTCGATGCGAATGGCATCGTCCTTCGGGCTCATCACCCCGTTGCTCTGGTCGTGGGTCATCACCAGAAAGGTTTGGGTGTGCTCCGTCGCGCCCGCGTACGGGCTACGAATGGCGCTGTCCAGAATGCGTTGTTGTTCACGGATGAAATCGATTACTCCCGAGTCCGTATCCTTGCCGGTCAGGCTGGCTGCCGTGGCCAGCATCAAGGGCAGGAAGCGCGCCATGCCCCCGGGGATCGAGCCCTCTTCGATGACCATGCCATCGTCCAGCTCGGCCTGTTGGCGCAGGTCGATGACGCTGGTGATACAGGGACCCGGCGCCTGCTGGTCGATTTTGGTCCCCAGCCCGATTCCGTGTACGGCTTCGTCGCAGTTGTAGGCAAAGCCGAGAACGTCGCCGTTGCCGGTGAACCGTTTTCCCAGCTGGTCCGATGTGGGCAAGCCCTTCGCTTTTGAACGGAGGAGGATTTCTGTAGAGCCCAGGGATCCCGCCGCAAGCACGACCAGGTCCGCTTCGATGCTTTCGTCGGGGTCGGAAAAAAATATCCACGGCTTCGCTGATCCGTTTGTAAAATACGTCCCATTTCTCGTTCGCGCGTTTTTCGATGTAGCGCACCTGTACCCCGGTGAAAATGGCCGCCCCGAAATTGAAGGCGTCCGGGAGGTCGTTCATGAGCAGGGTGTTCTTGGCGCCGACGTTGCAGCCGGACCCGCAGTCGCCACAATCGTAGCAGGCCGACTGGGCCACTCCTGAAGGGCTGGTGCCGTTCTGGAAGGTCACGTTGATCGGGGTTTTGTCGAACGGGCCCAGCGTTGACGCGGATTACTGATGCATCGCGGTCTTCGTGGGCAGGTGCGGAATTCGGACCGGTTGGAGCATGGCTTCGGCGCGTTGATAGCCCTCCGTGAGTGCTTGATCCTGTTTGAGCTCCACCGGCCAGATGGGATCATCAAGCACCCGGTCTTCCGGTTTCATCGAGACGTTTGCATTCACCAGGGAGGTGCCGCCCAGACCACAGCCCATGAAGATATTGACCTCTGGATTGACGCGGAAGTCGTGGAGTCCGTCGATCCGGCCCTGCCGAAAACCAGGGCCTTCAATGTGGACTTCTTTCAAGGCCTCATCCGCTTCGTTCGGATACTCGCCGGGCAGCAGCTCACGACCTCGCTCAAACAGGCAGACGGATCGGCCCGCGCGGGCCATGCGCGAAGCGGCGATCGAGCCCCGTAGCCGCTGCCGATGATGACAACGTCGTCGTGCGGTTGAATGTCCGATAGTGGGCGGGATAGGCGATGCATAATTCCTCCGTTTGCTGAGTTGATCCGTGTGTGGAAAACATGGGTGCGTGGGCGCGCAGGTCGTAGGCGAGCACGAACGTAGCAGGCACGGAATGGCGGTTCGTACTCCTTCTTTGACTGTCTGAAGGTTTCGACCTGAAGGGTTGAATCATGCGCTTCCCGCTCCCGGAGCGTGTATACCACGAAGCCCCGGGTGGACTCCACACTTTCGTGAAAATGCAGATTAGCACCGTGCTCGCCGCAGGAATCTGCTAGGCATACGGCATGTCGCGTATACTCGGTTTGGGATCGGTCATGGTTGACCACGTTTCGGTGCTGGATGCATTTCCGGCAGCGGACAGCAAGCAGGAGGTGCTACGCCATTGGCATCAGATCGGGGGGCCCGTACCGGTTGCACTCGTTCAAGCCATGCGCTTCGGGCACGAGGCCAACTTTATGGGGAAGTGGGCAGACGACGCGAACGGCAATCTCATCGAAGCGGATTTTGCCCGGGAAGGACTGACCGTGCATCCAGCCTGCCGTCACGCCGAGGGGCACAGTGGTACCGCTTCGGTCTGGGTCGACACGCAGACCGGGTCCCGCACGATCGCCTACGCGCGCACCAGCGCGCCGGGTTTTGTTCCGGGTGATCTGGACGCCCTCAATCTCGCTTCGTTTGATCTCTTGCACCTCGATGGCTGGGGGGGGGAGGTCGCCCTTGCGGTTGCGCAGCGGGTCAGGCAGCTGGGCGGGCGGATCGTACTGGACGCCGGTTCCTGGAAGCCGCAGATGGATCAGCTCATTCCCCTCGTCGACCTGATGATCTGTTCGCAGCAATTTTTTACATCCGTCACCGAATGCGGCGAGGTCGATCAGGCGGGTCCTGCACTTCTCGCCCTGGGGGCGCCGGCGGTGATCCTGACGCGAGGCGCCGCGGGCAGTACCTTTATGGATGGGAGCCAGACTCTGCATGCGCCTGGCGTGTCGATTGAGGCGGTCGATACTACCGGGGCAGGGGATGTGTTCAGTGGCGCGATGCTGCATGCCCTGGCCGCGGACCGGTCCTGGCCCGAGTGCCTTCGTTTTGCCAATGCCGCCGCCGCGCATAAATGCCGGGCCTACGGCAATCGTCAAGCCCTGCCTTCGCTGGCCGATTTGGCCTGACGCACCGACCGGGATGGGTAACGAGGTCCTTGCGCGTTCACCGGTTGCCTGTTAGTCTGCTCCTATGAACGATGGCATCACCGAAGCATTCCTCGCCCGCATTCCCAAGACCGACTTGCACGTTCATCTCGATGGATCGTTACGCATCCCCACCTTGATTGAGTTGGCTCGGGAGGCAAAGGTCGAGCTGCCCAGTTACGAGGAAGCCGGGCTGCGGGAATTGGTCTTCAAAGACAGCTATCAGGATCTGCCCGATTATCTCACCGGCTTCATGTACACCTGTGCGGTAATGCAGTCGGCGGAAAACGTCGAACGCATTGCCTACGAACTGGCGGTCGACAACCTTGCGGAGAACGTTCGTTACCTCGAAGTCCGTTTCGGCCCGCAGCTCCACATCCATGAAGGGTTTACGGTGAAAGAAGTGCTGCTCGCGGTGCATCGCGGATTGAATCGCGCCCGGGAGGAGCACAACCGGAAGCCGGAGGTGCAGTCAGGCGGCGATTTGCCTTTTGCGTATGGCATCATCGTCTGTGCGCTCCGCTGGTTTAACGAGCACATGTCGAGTTACTATCACGATTTGTTTCATGTGATGGAATACGCGCGCGCGAAGACGGTCTTTGCCACCGCGTCGCTCGAGTTGGCTCGGGCCGCCGTGTCCTTGCGCGACGATGAAGGTATTCCGATTGTCGGCTTTGACCTGGCCGGGGCGGAGGCTGGGAATCCCGCCGTGGATCACGGCGAAGCCTTTCGATATGCGCATCGGAATTTCATCAAGAAAACCGTCCATGCGGGTGAAGCGTACGGACCGGAATCGATCTTCCAGGCACTGACCGATTGCCACGCCAACCGTATCGGGCATGGCACCTTCCTGTTTGCAGAGGATCGTATTGTCAGCCCACAGGTGAAGAACCGCGAACGGTATATCGAGGAACTGGTAAATTATATCGCGAGTCAGCGCATATCCGTGGAGGTCAACCTGACCAGCAACTTGCAGACCCTTCCCGAGATGAAGGAGGTCGCCTCGCATCCGCTGAAGCAGATGATGGAACACGGGCTGTCTGCGTCGATCTGTACCGACAACCGGCTCATTTCAAATACCAGTGTTACCCGTGAGCTCACCCTGGCGTGTGAGCATTTGCCGATTGACCGCAAACGTCTGCGCAACCTGGTGGTTGCAGGGTTCAAGGGGAGTTTCTATCCCGGAAGCTATACCGAAAAACGCCAATACGTGCGCCAGGCGATCAACCTGTACGAATCGCTTGAGCGCGAAATGCTGGATGCATGAGCCGGGTCCATGCGCGCGAAATCCGCTGTCCGGAACAGCGCCAGATCCGCGGTCGCGTTTTCCCGCTGATCCTCTCGCCCGACGGGCCCTTTGACCTCGCCGCAAACCGGGATGCAGTTCTGGCGCTCACCCGGGATCATGGCGGAATCCTTTTTCGGGGTTTTGATGTTCCTTCCCCGGAAGCTTTTGCCCACTTCGTCGAAACCTTGCGCATCGAAAACATGCCGTACGTCGGTGGCGCGGCCGTGCGCAGCTCCATCGTCGGGGATCGCGTGTTCACGGCCAATGAATCGCCTCCGGATCAGCCCGTTCCGTTTCACCACGAAATGGCCCAGGTGCCCGAGCCGCCGGCGTACATTTTTTTCTATGGAGAAACGCCGCCGGCTTCGGGTGGAGAGACGCCGATTCTGCTCTCTCATGAGGTCTACACCTTTTTTCTCGAGCGGTTCCCCGACTGCTGTGCCGCTGTGGAAGCACACGGCATTCGGTATGTGCGGGTGATGCCCGAGGAAGATGACCCGCGTTCGGCCATCGGTCGGGGCTGGCGATCGACCTTCCAGGTGCAGACCCGGGCCGAGGCCGAGCAAGTCATGCTCAAGATGGGGACGCAATGGGAATGGCTGGATGGTGGCGATTTGAAAACGTTGACGGCGGTGGTGCCTGCGATCCGGATGGATACGCGCACGGGGGAAAAGCAGTTTTTCAATTCCATGGTCGCCGCGTACAAGGGCTGGGTCGATGTGCGAAACGACCCGAAGCGTGCGGTGCGTCTGGGGAATGACGAACCCATTGATGCGTCTGCATTGGAAGCGCTGGATGGGTTCATGCGCGAGCGCTGTGTGGCCATTCCCTGGGAGCAAAACGATGTGCTCATGCTGGACAACGGCTTAACCATGCATGCCCGCAATCCGTTCCGCCCGCCACGACGGATCCTTGCGTCCATCGGCAAACGCGCCCTGTAAGACCAGACCTCCGGGCACAAAAAATGCCGAGCGCTTACGCGCCCGGCATTTTCATACAATACGTTCAGCCGTTTAGTTGGCCGGGAGTACCGGGACTGCAGGCGGGGCAGGGACAGCGTCCTTGGCCTTCGTTGCCGCATCCGTTACAGCCTTTGTGGCGTCAGCCGCAGAGCCTTTTTCAGCAGCCGCTTTAGCAGCAACAGCCGCTTTGGCAGCGTCGACTTGTGCACCAGCCGCTTTTTTTGCAGCTTCAGCTTTTTCAGCTGCTGCAGCTTTTGTCGAATCAGCCGCCGCAGTCGCTTTTTCTTTAGCGTCGTCTGCAACCTTGGCACCGGCGTCTTTAGCCGCATCTACAGGCTTCGCATCAGCATCTTTGGCCGCGTCGACAGCAGCATCGCCGCCATCTTTAGCCGCGTCGACAGCAGCATCGCCGCCATCTTTAGCCGCGTCGACTGGGTCAGAATTAGTAATCTTCTCACTTGGCTGGCCGCATCCGACCAGGAACATACCGGTCAAACACATAATAATTGGAATCCATTTTTTCATACTTTTCTCCGTTACTTGGGTTACCCACTCACTAGGTTAGTCTAATGGGGGAGGATGGGTAAACCTTTTCATGAGGGCAGGTCAAGGATGTTCAATGAGGACAATTTGAGTGTTCCGATTGTTTTCCTGCACTTTCCACCAATAATCATGCCCAAGTTTCTGAATGCAAGGGGATTACACGATCCGTGCAAAAGCATAACAGGCCCGCTTGATCGGATGGATTTTAAGCCTCGCAATAGGACGCAGGACCGCTGCTTCTTTGGCCATGTTTGCACATCGCATCGAAAAACCCTGCCTGTGATGGTGGGTTTACTCCCCGTGATTGCCGTCCTCATCGGTATTTATGGCTTCAGCAACGCCTATCTTTCTGTTGCTATTTATCACGGCGGGATCCTTCTCCTGCTCTGGCCGTTCATGCACCTGCCGGACATGACCTTTGCCGGGCTGTTGGAAGGCTGGGGGATGCAGGAAGCGCCGATTGTGCTCTTCTGTTTCTATTCGATTCTCATTCACCCCTCGCTGGAGGAAGCCTTCTGGCGGGGGCTGATGCCTGCGAATCTGCTCAGCGACGCCCTGTTTGCCCTCTTTGTGCTGGTAAAGGTAGTCCACGGGCCCTTTGCCCTCCTCTGTTTCAGCTGCCTGGCGGTTGCGGGTTTCGCCTGGCGGTGGATCGCGCAAAAAACCGGCGTCCTGTTGATTCCCATCGTGAGTCATGCCGTAGCGGATCTAGGGGTGTTGCTCGCGGTCTGGTACCTGACTTGAATCGCTTGAAAAAAACATTCCGTGCCTGCCTGCGGGTGCGGTATACCCCTCAGCCATGAGCACAGATCAGGTTCCAACGAAAGGGCGACGATGGTTGTACGGCGTCCTGCTGTGCCTGACCATTGCCAACCTCGGGTGGTACCTGGGGGAGGGCCTCCACCGACGCACCGACATGGTGACGGCCGATCCCTACTATTACCTGCGCTTCGCCCGCAACCTGGCCGACGGCAAGTTTCACATCGACGGGGTGGTCTCCGAGCTCACCCGGCAGTATGCCGAAGCCCCGCCGCCCGGCAAGGCCGCGAATGGCCCGATCTGGAACAGCTCGATCAAGAGCGACGGCCGGATGGTCTATACCATCGCCATGGGGTATCCGCTCTGGTTGAGCCTCATGCTCAAGCTCGGGGGGATGGGGCTCTGCACGATTTCCAATTACCTGCTCTGGGCCGTCGTGTTCACCCTGGTGTTTTTCTTTGTCCGCGAGGCGCTCGGTCGAACCTTTCCGGCTGCCGTCGCGGGAGCGTGTGCGGCCATGATGCTGCCCGTACTCGATTACCGGACCTTTGCCCAGATGACTTATCTCTGGCGCGAGCCGCTCTTCTTCACCTGTCTGCTCACCGCCCTGTTCGGGTATGCCCGCTTTATGCGTACGCATAAAATACGGCCCCTCCTGTTCATGGCCTTTGCCCTCGGTTATGCCTGTTCGATCAAGGAGGCGAATGCCTTGCATCTCCCGGTATTTGGCCTGGCGCTGATCCTGACTCCGGATTTCCGGAAACAGCACATGATCCGGCGCATCCTGCTCATGGGGGTCGTCTTCCTTATTGGCGCGTCGCCGATTCTTATTCAAAACTATCTCGCCTCTGGCAATCCGCTTCGGAGCTTGCAGACCATTCGAGCCGTGACCGCGCATGCGGAGCAAGCGGGCCACGGTTTGCACTACTCGCATATGCCCGCCACCTTCAAGGGGTACATGGATCTCTATGTCTGGCAGGGGGCGTTCGCGGTTTGGTGGCTTCTGGTCGTGCTTGCCGGCGTGGTCGTTATGTGGCGGCGACCGGCGGGTCGTATCCTCGCCGCGATGACGGTGTTGCATGTGTCCCTCTACCTCATGTGGGGCAATCCGGATTTCCGTCATATGTATTTCCTCGTCGTCCCCTGCGCGGTCTTCTCTGCGGCGGCGGTGGTCTGGTTTTTCCAGCGCGTGAGCCAGGTTCGAGGACTCCAGCGGTTCGCCGCGCCCTTGCTGTTGGTGATCCCGATCTACATGGCCGCCACCCATCCGCCCAAATGGCCGTACCAGTATAAATACGAAGATCGGCTGACCAGCGCAGATGCCATTCGCTTCAGCGCGTTTCTCGCCGAGCATGTTCAGCAGCCGGCCTTGCTGATTTCCCATCGCTTTGTCCGGGACATCATCGGAACGTATACCGACATCGAAGTGGTGCGACTCACCGAATTGGACAGCCTGTTCGAGGGCTTTGGCAAGCAGGTGGAGCTTGCCCGTGTCATTGACGACACCCAGGCAAAGGGCGTGCACTGGTACTACCTCGACAACCGTGATCTGGATCCGAAGAGCAAGCACCGCCGCAACCTCCTGAATCGCGACCTGCGTAAGCTCGAGTGGCGCCATGCCTTGAAGGCCGTGGCCGAAACGCCGGCGAGTGACTACAACCTGGCCACCATGGCCCAGGAGGACGCCTTGCGCCTCTTTGAGGTTCAACCCTGGCCGCAGGTGGACCAAGTCAGCCTGACCGTGCCCGACGCCGGCGCGGCCTTTCTCTACGTGGATACCAAGGCGGCGTATACCAACGTGGCCTTGCGGGTTGATGGGGTGCCTTTCGCCGAAGGCATCCTGGAGCAGACCCGCTATGTGCCCGTACATGAGCTGCTGCCCGGGTCGATGGTGACGCTGCGAAATACGCGCTCGGGTGCGCTGCCCCCCATGGATGAGGTCAACCTGCGCTGGATCGGTTGGGATGAAAAGATTCGCATTCGTTTTGGCGAAGACACCAATCCATCGGACCTGTTTCACTGGCAGTTGCTCGGGGAAGATGCGGAAAGCGATCGCTATACCTCCCGGCCCTTTTTCAACCGGTATCAACTCGACCTGCCCGTGCGTGAAGGTCCGGACTTCTTCTCCCTTATCGGACTCCGCGTGGGTAAGATCTGGCGGGACCGAAAGTCTGAAATGCCGGAAGACCACACCTTCGCAACCTCCGCACGTTTCCTCTCGCCGGACCGGCCGTTCACCATCCAAGGGGATGGGAATTCCGACTGGATTCCGGTGCAGTCCCAGGCCCGAGACCAGTCCTGGGCGGGATCGACCCGACTGGAAAGCGATGTGCCGCCGGAATTTATCGTCAAGCTGAGTTTTGCGGATGTGGAAACCGTCTATCGCAAGCTCGATATTCCCCTGGAGCCCGGCACCCGCGCCGTGGGTTTGATGGGGCAGTTGGTTCCCGATGGGTTGGATCAGGAGCAGTATCCCTGGCAGTTATTCCGCGGAGCCGAGCAGCTGGCAGAGGGCGAGTGCCTGCCGGACATCAAGGAAGCGCAGAATCGTTTCCGTCATCTGTTTGCCATCGAAGAGGGCCGAAGCAACCTGGTCGTCCGGCTGGAAGGGGCGGGGATTCTGGAACCACGCCTGCACGCGGTGAATGACCAGATCCTGGTTGAGCCCCATACCCCGGCGCGGGCGTTCATGACCCAGGGATTTTATGCCGCCGATCGGGATGGCGACACCTACTATGCCTGGACCAAGGCACGGGCCCTGGTGGCCGTTCCCGTGGATCCGCAGGTCCAGCAGTATCGCCTGACCCTGACCAGTCGGGTGGGCCTGCATGCCCGTCCGGGGGAGAAGCGGAGTGCGTATGTGCTTCCTTCAGATGCGATGGAGCTGCACATTCATTCGGGAATGTTCAACACCCTGATCCCGCTGACAGAAGACGTGTCGACCAAGGAATTGATCGTCGACGTGCCGGAAGGGGTTGGGCCTGTGCTCACCCTCGAATTCACCACCACGGCCTGGCAGCCGAGTGAAGTCTTTGAAGGCAACCTGGACGATCGGGAGCTCGGGTTCCAGTTCTACTCACTCGACTGGTCGCCGGTTACCCCCTAGCCGGCTTAGAACGGTGGGCGACCCGGTCCCAGGCCGCGACCTCCGCCGCCGCCTCCAGTACCGGATGCATCACCAGTTGCATCCGTCCGCTGAGGTGGACGAAAGATGCTCCGCATCGAAGTCATTTCGTTGATCTGTCCGAGGTACCCCTGCAGCTCACCGGATTCCTGTTCGTTGAATCCCAAGCCGGTGATCATGTCGGTGACGAGCACCTCGCGGGTTGCCCGCATGGCGTCGCTCACCTCGCGCATCAGTTCACGCGCTTTGCCGCGCATCTCAAAGGCTTCCACCGCATCCGGGTTGGCTTCGATCGCGGCGAGCATTTCGCTCATGGTGCTGAGCTTCTCCACCGTGGCCGTCAGGGTCTCCATGTTCTCCGGGGAGAGGCCTGAGACGTCGAGCTCGGTTAAAAAGGTGAGGCGTTCGCCGAAGCCCTGGGTGGCGCGTTCGTGAAAACTTTTCTGCTGTTCGCGCATGGTTTCGTAGCGCTCTGGATCCTCTTCCTTCAAGCGATCCATGAAGGATTTCATGTTTTCGGGAGTGCGATCTGCGGGCGGTTCGATGCGCGGAGCCGGGTCGCCGGCGGGCGCGTCGTCCGGTGTGGCTGCGGTAGGCGCTGCTTTCAGGGCCGCAAGCTGTGATTTCAATCGGACAATCTCCGCGGCGGCATCCGGGTCCACACCCGCCTTGGCCACCACGATCCGCTCGACCACAGCGGGTTTTGCTCTGGGCTGCGCGGCGACCTTGGCGAGGTCGGTTTTCGCCTGGGCGAGGGCGGATGCGAGGGACGATTTCTCCTGGTTGACCTTGGCGAGCATGCCGCCACATACGCCGGCTGCTACGATGCCCAGTACGCCTATGATGATGCCTTTATTCATATCCAACTCCTGCTTTGATGTCCCTACAACGGACGGTTCGCCCGGTTATCTCACGTTTGAGTGATAAAAGGTAGCTCGATTTGGTGGCCGGATCGCCGACTTAATCGATCGGCATGTCCGACGCGCGTAGCACGGTCTCGTGCACGGCGAGATCGTGCGCGGGTGTCCAGGCCAGCTTCTTTTCGCCGCGAATCACCCGGGCGAGATCGGTAAATTCACCGTCGTATCGGCCGGTGGATTTTAACCCGGGCACCTCCTGATTGCCTTTCCTGAATGCACCTTGCGCACGATCCAGGGTCAGGCTCATCTTCGGTGCTTCGAGCGGATGAATATCCGCCGTCCCCCGATCCCCGCAGACCACAAACTGGCGGCGCCGTCCGCCGTCGACCTCCATCGCGGCCGTGCGAATGGTTGTGGTCGCTTTGGGATACTCGAACACCGCCAGACAGTTGTCCGCGAGTTGATCTTTTTCAGGATAGCTGCGTCGGATGAAGGGCGTCACCTTGTCCGGCTTCCCCAACAGATAGACGGCGGAGTCCACCAGGTGGCAGGCCAGTTCGAACATGAAGCCGCCGTGAAAATGTTCCAGGCTCTTGCGGTCTCGGTCCGAGATGAATTTGCTGATCACGCCATCGATCTCAAAAAGATTTCCCAGCCAGCCTTCCCGGGCGGCTTGATAGGTCAGTTGAAAGGCCGGGTTGTAGCGGAACATGTACCCCATCTGGATCGTCGTGCCCTGCGTCTTCGCCTCGGCATGCAAAGCCCGAAAGGCGGGGAGCGAAAGCCCCGCAGGTTTATCCAGGTGAATATGCATACCTGCCTTCACGCAGGGGAGGGCGCTGTTGACCAGCTCCTCGACCCGCGTCTCAATCGCCACGGCCTGCAGGCCGGGTGTGTTCAGCAGCTGCTCAACCGACTCCAGGATCGGGACCCCCAGGCCCGTTGCTTTGTCCGGCGATTCGGGTACGACCCCCACAAAATCATAGGTGTCGGACTGCTTGAGAATCGTGGACAACTTGCCCCGCCCATGCGGGTGGTCCAGCCCGATCTGGCCGATTTTTATTTTGGGTGGAGCGGCTTTGGCCGTTATGGCAAACGCGCTTGCGAGGGTGCTGGCTTGGATGAATGTGCGGCGCTGCATGTATAAGTTCCTACTTACCCGAATTGTATGATTACTGCAAGTCATGAGAGCTGATCAAGCTGTAGGCTTGCTCGGAGCCGCTTACGATACGGTTTGCATTTACGTAGATAGTCCATTTCGTTCCGGCTTCAGCAAAAAAATCAACTTGCTCGATGTTGTTGGTGTGGTCCGCTTTGTCCTGCACGGCGGCTGTGATTTGATCTGATTGAACGATTATATTGTCATATGGATCGCGTGGATCAGGTTGAGGGACCTCCAGCGTCCAGGGGTACTTTCGGTCAGTATCCGTCGTGCATCCAATGCCTGGGCAAATCCATGCATCCAAATCGTTCACCAGTTTGCTGGAGAAGTAATCCGTATTGATGTTTGCGGGTAAATCGTCCCAGCACAACGTAACCCGAACCACTCCGGCGGTCAGGCATTCAAGCTCGTATTGCCTTTCATCGCCGGTTTGGTTCAAGGTCGATTGGCGCCATGTATTCGTGTCTACAATCACCACGCAAGCCGCTTCCGGATTGATTAATCCGTACCCACTCGCCCAATCCGGACCCTCGAAAAGTTTAGTTGTGATCTTCGCGGGGAGAAAATCAGGATTGTCGTAGGGAGGCCCGATCGTGTCGATGCAGTCCGTGGCGGTGTTGACCAGTATGGCTTTGTACGTTGACGGTAGTAATCTTGTACATGGATCCGTTGCTACTTGATCATAGGCGTATGTCATTAAAGCTGCCGAGCCTGCGATCAGAGGACTTGCAAAAGAAGTTCCGATCCCTGCCTTCTGGTATGTAATGTCATTCGTCACGGAGGCGACATCGCGCCCTTGCATGGGGACGGTGTAGCTGTCAATGACCCCGGGTGCCACGAGATCTGGCTTGATACGCCCGTCCAGGCAGGGGCCCAGGCTGGATACAATGGATAGAACGCCAGAGTGCTCATCCAGCATTCCTACGCATATGGAATTTTTTGCTGGGGATATGATCGAGTAGTAGCCTTGCGGATCACTATTTGAGTCTCGCAGGCCTTTGCTTCCAAAATTTCCTGCGGCCCAAACCGGGGTGATTCCGGGGTTGAATATGGCTGTAGCAGTATTGGTTAGACTCCGAATAATCGAGTCGACTTCTTCGCATACCGGATCGTAAATCGATTTTTCGCGCTGGATGTAGGAGTGGTTGGAAACGCGATACGTCTGAGTTGTGGTGCCTACGTAATCGACACTTCCTGATTCGGCGCGATCATAGCAGGTTACCCTCGCCTCTGGCGCCGCACCGCGATAGTGGGGTATTAAAATGGTGGTTGGTCCGTTCGTCTTGCTTTGGCCGTTGGATGCCGCCAATGACGCGACACCCGTAGCGGGTTCAGGGAGTATGTTGCGCGGTTCATTCAGTGTGGTGAATATCCGCGTCACATCCGGTTCCAATTTACGCTGCTCGAAGGCCAGAAAAGATGCATGGTTGGTGTTGGGGGAGTTGCTTTCGTATATGGCGATTTCGATATCGGTTCCGTAATTATCTTCCGGGTAGGGGATCTCTCCCGTAAGGGGTTTCCGGTTGGGGTTGAAGTCCAGGAAATCGGGCTCGGGACTTGGCGGAAGGGGGGCCGGGACTAAAGGGGATGGCGAGGCGAAAAATGAGAT
>JBLIND010000038.1:0-26032 GCA_047639095.1 Candidatus Omnitrophota bacterium
CGATCTCGCCGGTGATAAAACCCGCGAGCGGCGAGACGAGAAAGTTGACCACGTGGGCCACTTCTTCCGGCTCACAAAAACGACCGACCGGAATCTGCTGCAGCAAGGCGGTCCGTTGGGCTTCGGTAAGCTGGTTCATCACCATGGGCGTGCGCACATACGCGGGCGCAATCCCGTTGACCGTTACGCCGAAGCCGGTGGTCTCCCGGGCGACGGACAAGGTCAACGCAGCCATCGCACCTTTGGAGGTGGTGTAGGCGGTGCCGGCGGTGAGTCCACCAATTTTCATGGCGAGAGAGCACATGTTGACGATGCGCCCCCAGCCCCGCGCTTTCATCCCTGGCAAGCAAGCCCGACTGAGGTAGAACGCGCCATCGAGGTTGATGGACAGGATGCGACGCCACTCCTCATCCGAGCTCGACTCCAGCTTGTCGTTGGAGAGGACACCCGCATTGTTCACGAGCACGGAAACGCCGCAGAAGTCCTGTTCGAGCTCGGCAACGACCACGCTCACGGCATGTGAATCGCGGATGTCACACACTCGAGGAATGGCGGCATCGCCTAATTCTTGCGCCAAGGTCTCCAGACGATCAGCCTCCACGTCCAACAGGACCACCCGGTAGTGATCCCTGAGAAGATCGCGCGTGATGGCCTCACCCAATACCCCGGCCGCGCCCGTCACGATCGCCAACTTCAGTTCGTCTTGTTTCATGACACAAGCTCTAAAGCGCTGCGTGCATTAGAGCAAGCGAACAGGACGCGCTTTTGAGGTCGTCGACGATGCCGTCGCTTGACGCTTACGCATCAAGTGAATCAGTGGCAGCCCACCCAACAGAACCAGCATGAAGGTTTGCGGCTCCGGGATATTGGAGAAGAGCAAATCCGTATTGGGGTTGAATGCACCGGGCGTAAAGGTAAACGCACGCACTTCATCGAAATCGCCTTCCCACCCGGCTGCACCACCGGGAAGCACCCCCAGGTGCAGGCTGTTACCCCAGACCGGGGCATCCGCAATTGTTCCCACCTGCGGCTGGCCGTCGATGTACAAGGAGGTGGTTCCGGCATCGCGTACAACCGCAAGATGCGTCCAGGTTTCGGCGGTCACCGTCTGGCCTGCACCGTTATTTGCGCCGATCCATGCAACACCGTGGTAACTCGCAGCCCAATCACCCGCGAGCTGACTGATTTTCAGATTACCATTTACGGGTCCACCACCCTGAACTTCCATGAGGCTGATGGCCTGGGTGGTATTGGCGCTACGTGCCCACATCTCAACGCCCCAGTTGTCAGCGGGCATGAAGGAGGAGGTAGCTGGACCAAAAAACCCTGCGCGACCGGTCAGGTTGCGTGTATTCGCTGCCGTGGTGCTTCCGTTGGAAGATGGAGCCGGGTCACCAGCAAAGGCCAAGGGACCGGCCGAGGTATTGAAATCCCTTCCGCCCACCGAATCCACGCTGCCAGCGAAGTCACCCGCTTCCTCACCCATGCGCCAATGGGATTCCACGATGATCGTGGCCGAGATGTTTGCCCCCAGCATGAGCATCAAGCCCGTGAGAGAAAGAAGGTATTTCATGTTCGTATCCTTGGATAATCCAGTTGAAGCAGGAGTTAAGGGCAATTTGAAGCACGCCGCGCCGCTTGGCAAGGAGCAAATACGAAGCAGGATCCGTGGATAACAGCAATAATGCCTCCTTTTATGGGCGCTTTTTCAACTCCTCCGCTCTTGGGACAATTCTTATGATAACCTCTTTCCACTCCAGACCGATCCGTGTAGAATTAATTACAAGCTGTTAACATACATATAGTTACATAAATAGATTTTATCCATGTTTACCAAATTCATCCTGATCTCAGTAATCAGCCTCAGCTATTGCAGCATGAGTTGCCTGCAGGCGGCCATTGTTGTGAATGAGATTACGACCGACTTTGGCGGAGGCTGGACCAGTGGCGATGGAACAGCCGGCCATGCGGGCATCAATCCCATCCAGCCTAACAACTCGCACAACCTCCTCTCCTTTAGAGCAAACGGAATTAACTACAACGCATCCACCACTTGGCGTGGCATGCCGGTTTCCACCGCCTTGAGCAACGAAGTCATGTACGGTTCAGCCATGGACGGTACGACCGCAGCCAACATTGGCCCCCCACCCTTTCCGGTTTCAAACAATAACGTCCGCGACTATCTCAACGCGGGTAGCCGTGGCATGGACCTCGGCACCGCCAGCAACAACAGCACCGGCCAGACTTTTACGTATTCGCTGATTACCATCGACCCCACCAAGGTGAACGACGGGATTGCGGACCTGCTCTTTATGGACGTGGCGGTCTCCCGCGGCGGGGAGCAGATCCGGATGCTGGACTACCAGTTCAATACGATCGGCACCCCATACACCATTCTCTCGAGCGACTGGAACAAGGTCGGCAACTGGCGCGTTGATCGATGGAACGTGAATACCGGTCTCCCTGCCGAAAACAACAGCTCAAAAGAAATTCACGCTGTCGCTATCGAGTTTTCAGACATCATCCAACCATCCGATCTCGGCCGCCTGGCCCTCATCGAAATTTCCATTCCCGTCGCCACCGACGTAGCTTTCCTCGCCTACAATGGTGAGACCCTTTCCATCGTTCCAGGCGTCGCACCTGAGCCGTCGACCAGCATGCTCGCCATGATCGGCTTCGTCTTCTTCGTGAAATTCCGCCGGCAGATCGGCTTGATGGCCACCCTGAAGCGTGGCTATCTCAACGATGCCGACGAAGCTCCCGTTTACTAAATTTGCCTGCGCGCCAAGCAGCCCTCCTCCACGTTTGCTCCCCTGCATTTTAAAGGCCTTGATCCATTCCCCCCGGAAAGGTCAGGCATCAAATCATGTTGCCCGTGCGAAGAAGCTGTTCAGCTATATACCCTGGAGCGAACACAATTGAACGCAGATTAGATTTCACATGGCCAACATCCTTGGATAACCGTCTGGTATGAGAAAACGTTTTGTCACCCTTCCATCCGTCATCTGCCTTGCTGCTTTTTTCATCATCACCTCAACCGCCCAGGCGCTTACGGTCATTCTGGACTTCAACGATCCCGCACAGGCGAACACATCGGATATCTTCGGAAACACGGTCGGCACCTTTGATCTGATTCCTTACGACCTTGTAGAGGCCGATCGCGCCACGCTGTATAATTCCATTTTCAATGAAGTGATCAATGACTACTATGGCATCGTCTCTTCTGATGTGAATCCACTCAGCCCCCTGGCTCCGGGCTTTGAACTGGATATCGACTTTGAAATCGGCGACATCGGAACCCCTCCGGTCAACGGAGATGCCGAATACTACTACGCCCAGATCGGCGATGCGGTTTCGGGCCCTCACACCGGCTCGCTCGGCGTAGCCGGGGGCGACGTCATTCGCAACGTCCTTGGCAACGGACCCAATTTCGGCTTTGCCGTCGGCGGCGTGCTCGGCTCAATCTTTACTTCGACCATTCAGGTGCTGAACGCTTCAGGGTTGTTCCAGGCAACGCATGCCGTAGCGGGAACCCTGTCGCATGAAATCGGCCACGCCCTGTCTCTCGACCACATGAACGTAGTTGGTGCGGTCACACAGACCGGCTTGAATCCGATCATGGGAACCGGCGCTATCGACCTCGCCAATGCCGCCCGCCTCGTGGATCGTGAGTTTTCCATATCAGGACAGAATGCCCAGAACGGGGGTGCAACTCAGACCCACGTCGCCCAGCTCATTGGAGCGATTGGATTGCGCGCGGTTGTCGCAGTCCCGGAACCTTCCACCGCTCTGCCGCTGCTGCTTCTGCTTGGCGTGCTCACCCTCCGTCGCATGCGTCGTTGAAGCGGTTTCCGATCATCGGAACGCTTTTCGCCCGCGCTACCGATCATAGGAACGCATGCAAGATCGACGGTTCGTCGTCCATTTTGGCCATTGGCCATTACGAAACAGGCCGGAGTTTATACTTCCGCTCTCACCGCTTCATGATTGATTGTATTCTCATGTTCATTTACTGTTTTTGTTCATTCAACTGAGAAGGAGTATCCAAAATGAGTAACGTAAAACCGAAAGCACCGTTCTTTATCGTCCTGATCCTCGTGATCGTCGGTCTTGTCGTCTACGGCTTCCGCGACACGCTCTTCCCCAAGGGCCAGGGTCAGGCCACCGTGGGAACGATCAATAAATCTGACCTGGGCGGATCCACCAGCGGGGTCGAAGCGGCCGATGCCAATGCACCGACCACGGTGAAGGAATACACCTTCGTCGCGAGCGAAAAACTGCCGCCGCTGAAAGAAAAGAGCGACTACGAGCCCCTGCAGGCGCGCACGGTCAAGTTTGCCCTGAACGTCTGGGCCGGCTGGGCGCCGATTATCCTGCAGAACGGCGGAGCCGCACCGGGCAAGATCTGGACGACGCCCACGGGTGAAGACTTTAAGGTCGAACTGGTCCTGATCGACAACCCGGTCTCCATGCGCGATGCCTATGCGGCGGGTCGCGTGCACATCGGCTGGGCGACGCTGGATATGGTTCCCCTCTTCATGGAAGAGCTGAAAAAAGATCCGCGTATTTACCCCCGCATTTTTCAACAGGTGGATTGGTCCAATGGAGGTGACGGCATTGTTATACGCCGCGCCTTCGCCAAGGACAAAGAACATCCGACTGTTCGCGACCTCAAGGGCAAAAAAATCGTCCTCGCACAGAATTCGCCCAGTGAATATTTTGTATTGAACGCGTTGGTCAACGGCGGCGTGCAGCCGGCCGAGGTTGAATTCATCTACACGGAAGATGCGTTCCAGGCCGCAGCCGCGTTTAATGCCGACAAAACCATTGCCGCCTGCGTCACCTGGGCGCCGGACATCTACAACTTGAGCGATGTCGAGGGGAATCACCTGCTGGTGAGTACCCTCACCGCGAACAAGTTGATCGCAGACATCTGGTTTGCCCGCGCGGATTTCGCGCGCGACAATCCCGACATCATTGAAGGCCTCGTACGCGGCATTTTCGACGGCGTGGACCAGTTAAAAACCCAGGCGGGCAAAAAGCAGGCGGCCGATTTGATGGCTTCGCTGTACAGCATTCCCGCGGATGAATGCATGGCCATGCTCGGGGACGCGCACTCCACCAACTATGCGGAAAACCGCGAATTCTTCATGAACCAGAACAACCCTGCCAACTTCGAGCGCACCTGGCAGACGGCCTACCTTCTGTACAAGAAGCTCGGTCGCGTGGGCACGCCCGTCGCCTTCGATTCGGTGATGGACTACTCGGTCCTGCAGAAGCTCGGCAAGGAGGAGTTGTACAAAAACAGTGTAAACGAATACCAGGTTCGCTTCGCGCCCAAGAGCGTGCAGACCTTGAAGGCCGAGGGTTCGGAGATCCTGACCAAGGTGGTCACGGTTCACTTCTTCCCCAACTCGTGGGACATCAACCACAAGATCACGCGCAAGGTCGACGGGAAGGACGTCGAGGAAGCCTATGATCCCAACGTCTCCTTCGTAATTGAAGAGATTGGAAAACTGGCCGGCCAGTACGGTGCCGCGAACGTGGTGATCGAAGGGCATACCGATTCCAGCATGAAAGGCCGGGTGAAAGAAGGCCTGGTCAAGGAACTCGCGGCCAATCGCGCCAATGCGGTGAAGCAGGAACTGGTGAACCAATTCAAAACCTTGAATCCCAACCAGTTTACCGTGGAAGGCGTTGGCTGGGAGCGTCCGTTTGATTTATCCGAACCGGGGAATCACGCAAAGAATCGTCGGGTGGAAATCAAAGTCATTGCGGTCGAAAACCCCGAATAGGCTTATGAATGCATGCGGAATGCCCCTGGCGACATCCTCCACCGTCGTCTAAGGGGCGGGACAGCACGTCACACAAGCCGCACGACGAATACCTGACAGTCGATCATGCCAAATACCGAAGCATCCACGCCTAAGCTCTGGCTAAAACTACCCGAGCGCTGGCGGAAGATCCGTGACGAATCCTCGTCGCGCGGTCGCACCTTCTACAGCCTGATCGGCGTGGCGTTGCTGTTCCTGGTCTGGCATATCCTCACGATGGATTGGGGCGGAGGCGTGGAGGCTGATACCAGCCGACGCATCATCAAACCGATTGCGATGCCCAGCATCAGCGAGACCCTGAGCTCCTTTCATTCGCTCTGGTTTGAACGCGCCCTGGCGCGATCAGCATTCTGGAGCCTGGGTCGAGTTTTCGGAGGCTTTCTACTGGCGGCTTCGATTGCGATCCCGCTCGGTGTAATTTCCGCCTGCTATTGGCGCATCAATGCCCTGATGCGACCGCTCAGTGTTCTCGGACGTAACATCCCGGTTGCGGCCTTGATCCCGCTGACCCTCATCTGGTTCGGTCTGGGTGAGCCGCAGAAAGTGATGTTCATTTTCATGGCCTCGGGCGCCTTCATTTATTTCGACACCGTGAATGCGGTGAATGGGATTTCCGACACCTTTCTGGATACCGCGCACACCCTCGGCGCGCGCGTGACGCCCAAAAAAGGCCTCGTAGATGCGCTTATCCCCAGCTTAGGATATGCCCTTATCGTTTCATCCGCCATGCACTTCATTACGCCCAGCATGGGTGCTCCCGGCTTAGCGACCTGTGCGATCATCGGCTTCCTCTTCGGCTTCTGCATCTGGTATCCGATCCTGAGTCATCAGGTCACCCGTAAGGTGATGCTGCCCCTTGCCCTCCCCGACATCGTCAACAGTCTCCGCCTGCTCTTCGGACTGGCCTTCGGTTACATCATGCTGGCCGAAGTCATCAATGCCCGGCATGGCCTGGGTGCGATCATCAACATCAGCCAACGCCAGGGCCCGCGCGAACACATCTACCTGTGCCTCGTCATCATCGCGCTGCTCGCCTTCACGATTGATCGCGGGATTCACTTTGCACAGACCAAACTATTCCCGTACCGGAAGGACTTTTAAGCATGTCACGGGTTACGTTGAATGCAGGTGAAGCTCCGTGTGGGATCCAGAACATGGATCCAACAGCTGACAGCATCTTGCTGGAGGATATCGTCCAGTTCAATGGGGTCAGTAAAACCTACAACCCGGATACACCAAAGGCGTTCACCGCGATTAAAGACGTCACCTTCCGCGTCGAAGATGCTCCGGGTGTGGGGGAATTTGTGGGTATCCTCGGCCCGAGTGGCTGCGGCAAAAGCACCATCCTTCGATTGATCGCTGGACTATCCCCTCAGTTCCCTCCGACCACGGGAGAGGTCATCGTTAATGGCCAGGCGGTTCACGGTCCCGGAGCCGATCGCGGCATGGTTTTTCAGGAGTACACCAGTTTCAGCAACCGGACGGTGCTCAACAACGTGGCGTTTGGATTGGAATGCCAGGGCATCTCGAGGAAGACCCGGAACGAGCTCGCGATGCAATGGATTGCCAAGGTCGGACTGAACCCAAAGGAAGACGCCCACAAATATCCGCACGAACTTTCCGGTGGCATGCGTCAGCGCGTAGCGATTGCCCGCACCCTTATTCTGCGGCCACGCATCATCCTCATGGACGAACCCTTTGGCGCCCTCGACCCCGTTACCCGCCAGAACATGCAGGACCTCCTGGTCGGGCTCTGGCGCGAGCTGGAGGCCACCGTTTTCTTCGTCACGCACGATGTGAGCGAGGCGGTTTACCTCGGCGACCGCGTATATATTCTCAGCAACTCTCCCGGAACGATTCTGCATCAGTTTCAGGTACTGCCACCGGATCGACCCGCACGGGAAATGATGCGTGACCCCGTCTTTCAGGAATCGGTATTCGAGGTGAGCGGAATTCTGCACAAGCTGGAAGAGGGGAGCGAATGAGCAGCGAATCGTTTGCCAAAATGATGCGCCGGGCCTTCACCTGGCATTGGCACCTCCTGGCCTTGGGTGGTGGAGTCGTTCTCGGCATTCTATCCGGCAAACCCGACGTCGCCCTCCCGGTGGTCGCGGCCCTGGAGCTCGGATACCTGGGTTTCATCGGGACCAATCAGCGTTTTCAAAAAGTCTTGCAGGCCCAGGCGCTGGCAAAAGCGGAAGCTGGTGGGCCGCCCCCCCTGCCCAAAGAGTCCCGCTTGAATCGATTGCTCTCCCAACTTACGGACAAGGACATTCAACGTTTTCAAGTGCTGCGCAACCGCTGCACCGATCTCATTAAGCTCCGGCAACGCATCGAATCCAGTGACCCCAACTATAGCGGCGGTTCGACCTTTCAAACCGACTCACTGGACAAGCTGCTCTGGCTGTTCCTGAAACTCCTGCATCAGAAAAACGCCCTCGCTCAATTTACGAACACGACCGAACGCTCAGACCTGGTGGAAGAGGCCGAGGAGACGCGAGAGGAAATTGAAGAAGTGCATCAGGGCTCCAAAAATCCGCGCTTAATCCGCTCGCTGGAGGAGAAACTCGCGACCGTCGAATCACGCCTGGTTAATTACGACCAATCAGAGGAAAATCTACGCATCGTGGAAGTCGAACTCGACAAGACGGAACAGAAGATCAGCCACATTGTTGAACTGGGCATGACCACAACGGATGGTACGGACTTGAGTGCGCAGATTGAAGCGTTGACGATGAGCATAGAGTCCAATGAAGCAGCCATGCAGGACCTGAATCTGCACTCCTTATTCGAGGAAGAGCCGGATGAACCACGACCCGTGCTCCTTGACCTGGACGAGGTCTCGATGGCCAGCTACGTCGAACTGGAATAGCTCACACTCCCGTCTCCCAAGCCGTAGGGCTATGATTCCGACCGCTGAATCGACCCGAAACTCGCATTGCAGAACGAGAATTGTTCTAATTAATGACAATTTCCGGTAGCAGCCACTCGGTATTACATCGCTTGCCGGTAAAGCATTGTTCACTTCGTCACATTAGCCCAATTCATGCCGAAATGGCGAAGATGCTGCTATTACATGATTTGTCTGATAGATTCGGGATACGGAGATGCCTCCGTTGAATTCATCAGGATTATTTAGGGTATATGGTGAATTGGGAAAGGAGGTGGGCGGAGCAATTCTTAGGAGTCGTTTCGCTTACTTTTTTCGCACGCCGGTAGCGAGGCAGATATTGGCATACATTTCCTCTTCGCCGGTCTGGATGGTCAGGATGTGATCCGGGGTTTCCACGTATTCGTAGTAGTCCCACTTGTTAATGATCTTCATTTCCTGATGCTGATCCGACTCGGAAAACACCTTGCGATAATCGGCCCAGACCGGGGGTTCCCAATCCGGAGGATATCCAGCAATCGCCGGATCGTCACGCAAAGGCCCCATGATCACCGCTTCCTCTACGGGGTGCACCGCCAGGATGGTTTTGAGTACCTGAGCCACACTGAGAATCCCAGGAGCCAAATTCAAATACACGATTTCTGCATTCGGCCCCAGCTTGGTCGACGCCGGGTAGTTCGCATCGGCAATGAGGATTTTAGCATGGTGCCCGGCAGTCGCCAGGATACCCAGAATTTCGGGATGAATCAGGTCGGTTTTCAGCATGAGGTTTCCTCGGTAGGGATTAATTGCAGCCAAAGGAGATAATATTGACAAAGACCGGTTGCAAGGGCAAAACTTTTGACTTTAGCAACCTCTACGAACCCATATGCCAACACCTTCCGTAAAACAGCTTGAAACCGTCACTACCAACGTAAAACCCCTGGCAGAATCTGCCATGGAAGCCAATGGAGGCCTCCTCCGCCTGACCCCGACCTGGGTCCCCCGCTCTTTTCTGCAGCCGGGAAAACGTCTTAAACTGGATCCCAAAGACCTCTACGCCTACGGCCTGAACCGGGGCGGCATTGACGAACGCTGGTTCGGATCGACCACCGAAGCTGCAAACGATGGGCGCGTGCACGACGAAGGGCTTTCCTACGTGATGCATGACGGAAAGCGCTTCACTTTGCGGGATGCCGTTTCCGAATTGGGCGCGGGCTTGATCGGCGACTCGATCTGGAACGAATACGGCAAATGGCCCGTCTACTCCAAATTCTTCGACAACATGGGACCGATCCCTCACCACATGCACCAAAACGCAGCCCAGGCAGCCCTGGTTGGCCAGGAAGGTAAGCCGGAATCCTACTACTTCCCGCCCCAGCATAACAACGTGGGCAACAATTTTCCCTACACCTTCTTCGGTTTGAATCCGGACACGACCAAGCAGCAGGTTCGCGACTGCATCGCCAACTGGAACAAAGGGGATAACAACATTCTTAGCCTGTCTGCCGCGCAGAAGCTTCAGCCGGGTACCGGCTGGCTGGTCGATCCCTGCCTCCTGCATGCGCCGGGCTCGCTCTGCACCTACGAACCGCAGTGGGGCTCTGACGTCTTTGGTATGTACCAGAACCTGGTTGAAGGACGCGAAGTGCCCTGGGCCTTGCTGGTGAAGGACATGCCGGAAGACAAACACCAGGACATCGACTTCATCGTCGACCAGCTGGACTGGGAAGGCAACGTGGACCCGAATTTCCATCAGAATCATTTCCTCGAGCCCCTGCCCGTGGATGACACCGCCAGCGAAGGCTACCAGGACCGCTGGATCGTCTACGGTAAGTGCAGCGGCAAGCAGTACTTCACCGCCAAAGAGCTCACCGTCGATCCCGGCGCCAAGTGCACGATCCCCGATAACGGTGCGTACAGCATCATCGTCACCCAGGGTGAAGGCCGGATGAACCAACTCGACCTCGACTGCCCGAAGATGATCGGCTTTTACGACATCACCCGCGACGAAGTATTCTGCAGCGAAGCAACGGCGAAAGCTGGTGTAACGTATGAGAATACCTCGGAGAACGAGCCACTGGTGATCCTCCGTTACTTTGGACCGGAAGTGAATCCGAATGCGCCAAGCATCGGCCAAGCGTAAGCCATTTGGAGTGCGGGAACTTGTTCCCACAGACAAAATAATCATGATTAAGTCCAAACTCAAAAAGATACACGGTCAACCGTCCTGGAAACTGGCCTCGGATAAAGTCGAGCTCTACGTTACCCGCGAGGCCGGCATGCTCGGACCCGCGACGTTCTCACTGAAGAACGGAGACTGCGCCCCCTACTCCGTTGCGCCCTGGGCGGTGAACAGTGAGCGGATCGACAAGGAACTGCCGCCGCTCCTCCATGCTCTACGCGGCGATTTTTTCTGCCTGCCTTTTGGTGGAAACGATACCGCGTATCGCGGCGAACAACATCCCCCTCATGGTGAAACGGCCAACGCCATGTGGTCGCACGTGGAAACGACCTCCGAGGAGGACGGACACCAGCTCCACCTGCAATTGGACCTGGAGACTCGCGAAGGCACCGTCGACAAGTTCGTCACCCTCCGCGACGGGCACCATGCGATTTATCAGAAGCATGTTGTCACCGGCATGTCCGGCCCGATGACGCCGGGACATCATGCCATGCTGAAGCTTCCGGATGTAGCCGGTTGTGGCCGGGTCTCGACCAGTGCCTTTGCCCATGCGCAGGTACTCCCCTTCCCTTTCGAGAATCCGGAAATCGGCGGTTACAGCACGCTCAAGCCAGATGAACCCTTCAAGAGTTTAAAGAAGGTCGCCTTGAACACCGGTAACTTTACCGACCTGACCACGTACCCTGCCCGCAAAGGTTTCGATGATCTCGTCATGATGGTCGCCAAGCCGACCCTGAAGCTGGGTTGGACGGCCGTAACTTTTCCCAAGGAACGCATCGTCTACTTTGCCCTTAAAGATCCGCGGGTCCTCCGCAATACGATCCTATGGATGTCGAACGGCGGACGTCATTACCATCCCTGGAACGGCCGGCACACGGGCGTCCTCGGCATCGAAGATGTCACCTCCTACTTCCACATCGGTCTGGCTGAATCGGTGAAGAAGAATCCGCTTTCCACCAAGGGGTTCCCCACCAGCGTTACATTGAATGCGAATCAACCCTACACCGTAAACTACATCATGGGCATGACGGACATTCCGGCCGGCTTTGATAAAGTGAAAACGATTAAGTCCGCCGGCACGAATAAGCTGGAGTTGGTCTCAGACAGCGGCAAAAAAGCCAAAGCAACCGTCGACACCGACTATTTATATCAATCAGATTAGTCAAAATGGTGTAGTCCCGTTCTCCGACCCGCTTGGACGTGTTTAAGCTACTTGATTGCCAGGGACGACACAACGAAACTAGAGACAGATATGAAAACAACGAAAACGTTCTTCGGTCAATTCACGCTTGCACTCATCTGCCTGAGTCTCATCCAGAGACTCTTCTAAGCGCCTCATGGCAAAACTCGCGTATACCACTCTGCTCAAAGACGACCCGGAACTGCAACAGCAGTACAGGAAGCACCATGCGAATACCTGGCCCGAAGTCGTCGAGAGCTTCCGCAAAATCGGTGTCACCGATCTCAACATCTGGCTGAACGGCCGCCGCCTGTTTATGGTGGCCGAGGTCGCCGGGGACTTCAACTACGCGGCCGGTCTCGGTGCCTACCTCGCCCTCGACCCCAAATGCCGTGAATGGGAAGGGATTATGGACCAGTTCCAGGAAGCGCCTGCCGATGCACCCGAAGGGGAAAAGTGGGTCCCGCTCGAACACCTGTTCGCCCTATAATTGCCAAGCCTTTCGGATTACGTACGACATCGTTCGTAGTTTTGATTGCGCGATGCACGTCAGGCAATTAAAACGATCTCATGCAACCGCAGATCTTTGATACCAAGGCCAGGATGGGCGCAGAGGCCGCCAGCCAGGGTGCGGCGTTGATTCGGGATGCCATCGAGAACAAAGGCGCAGCGGCGATCATCGTAGCCACAGGGGCTTCCCAGTTTGAAGTGCTCGATGCGCTGACCCAGGAAGATCTCGATTGGTCGAAGGTCACGGGATTCCATCTCGACGAATATATCGGCATCTCCATCGATCATCCTGCGTCATTCAGGAAATACCTCAGGGAACGTTTTGTTGATCACGTCCCGCTCGCGGGGTTTCATTATATCGATGGAGAAGGCGACGCGAGCGAGGAATGCGCACGCCTGGATGCCCTGATCCAAACCGTCGAGATCGATGTCGCCTTCGTGGGCATTGGCGAAAACGGACACCTGGCATTCAATGATCCACCAGCTGACTTCGAAACGAGCAAACCCTACCTGGTGGTTCAACTGGACGCGACCTGTCGCCAACAACAACACGGTGAAGGCTGGTTCGATTCACTAAACGATGTGCCGACGCATGCGATCAGCATGTCCGTCCAACAAATCATGAACGCTCAACACATTATCTGCACCGTGCCGGACGCGCGCAAAGCCGACGCCGTGCGCAACACCCTGCTGGGAGCGGTAAGCCCCGATGTCCCGGCTTCCATGCTTCAACAACATGCCGATGCACGGCTCTTTCTCGATCAACCCGCAGCGAGTCGACTATGAAACTTATCGGTGTTGGATTTGTTGGAGCAGGTTGGATGGGCCGTGCCCTCCTGGAAAAAGTGCATGCACGAAGCGATACCGTCATTCGCAAACTCTGCGGACGGGACAGGACACGCGGGCAGGCCATCCTCGCCGAGCTCGAGCTGCCGGACGACGGCTTTACCGAGCGCTTTGAAGACCTGATCGAAGATCCAGCCATTGATGCGATCTTCATCTGCTCACCCAACGGTTATCACGGATCTCAAGCGATCGCCGCGCTGCAGGCCGGCAAACATGTGTTTTGTGAGAAACCCTGCGCCACCCGATATTCGGAAGCCATAAAACAGATTGAACTCGCACACACACATCCTCAGCTCATCACCCTCGTCGACTACATCCTTCACTTCGACACCATGGAGCAACGCCTCCGCCAAATGGTCGCCGAGGACACCTTTGGCACGATCAGCCAGATCCAGGTCAATTACCGGCATCCCATCAACATCACCGGCGAGAAGAAATGGAAACTCGATGGCTCCCTTATGGGAGACGCGATCGGCATGGGCATCATTCACGCCCTTTCCGTCATGGTCAACGTGATGAAGCCGCAGGCCAAACCGGTTCGCGTATACGCAACCAGCCAGGCCGCACGGGTACGCGCATTTGAGCAGCCGGCCATCTGGTCGATCCAGGTCACGTTTGACAACGGAGCCTCGGGTTTCTGCTTCGGCAACATCGACACAGCCAACGGATACGACGCCTACCACAGCATCTCCGGAACCAAAGGTGGCTATCTCTTCGATTCACTGCTCGATCGGCCCCAGAAAATCCGCATGTGGCGTGAAGGCGAAGCCGACGGCAAGTGGATCTACCCCCTGGATGCCGATCGCTGTACGACTCAGGGCGTTTTGCCCTGGCCGGACGACACCACCACGCCCGACAGCGGCGATGTGATCGAACATCAAACGGGCGAAGTCGTTGCGCATTTCTTTGATTGCATCCGGGATGGTGTCCAGTCCCCGCTGAGCTTCGTCAACTCCGCCAACATCGCGGATGTCGGTTGGGCGGCTTTGGTCTCGGCGAAAACCGGCCAACCGGTGGATCTTCCCTTCACTGCGGGAGATCAACTCGACTGATGTATTTTGACCTTCAGGTAAACGGCTACGCCGGGGTGGACTTCAATTCAGACGACCTGACCTATGAAGCCCTTCACGCGGCCTGTGAGCTGCTCAGGGACCACCATTTGAGCGGCATCCTGGCAACCATCATTACCGATGAACTCCCGGCCATGGCCCGGCGTATCACAAAGCTGGTCGCCTTGCGTGAACGGGACGACCTGATCCATGACATGATCCAAGGCCTGCATATCGAAGGCCCCTTTATTTCGCCCGAAGCCGGCTATGTTGGCGCCCATCCCGCACACGCGGTGAGGCCCGCGCGTGCCGACGAAATGCAGACCCTACTGGATGCCGCCAACGGCTTGACCCGCATCGTCACCCTCGCCCCCGAACAGGATCCGGGCGGACGCGTGACGCGCATGCTGACCGACCAGGCGATCGTGGTCAGTGCGGGGCATACCAACACCGATCTCGAAACGCTTTATGCGGCGATCGATCAGGGCCTGCAGATGTTCACGCACCTCGGCAACGGCTGCCCGATGATGCTGCACCGGCACGACAACATCATTCAACGCGTTTTATCGATGTCCGACCTGCTCTACATCACGTTCATCGCGGATGGGGCGCATATCCCCTACCCGGCTCTCGACAACTATCTTGAGCTCGTCGGGGTCGAACGCGCCATCGTGGTGACCGATGCCATCGCGGCCGCGGGCCTTGGCCCAGGCCAGTATAGCCTGGGCAATCAAACGGTTGACGTTGGATCGGATGGCGTCTGCTGGGCGCCGGATCGCAGCCACTTCGTAGGCTCGGCCCTCACCATGCCGCAGGCGGAAATCAACCTCGCTGAACAGGTCGGACTGGACGAAGATTCGATCCATGCCCTGCTTTACGCGAATCCACGTAACGCCCTGCACCTGCCCTTGATATGAACACACTTGATTACATCGTATTGGTCATCTACTTCCTCGGCATGGCCGGCATCGGCGTCTGGGCCATGCGGAGAATCAAGAAGCAGGAAGATTTCTTCATGGGCGGCCGTGGTTTCGGCAAACTCCTGCAAACCTTCGCCGCCTTTGGTGCAGGCACCGGCTCTGCTGACCCGATCAACACCGCAAGCACCTCTTTCCGCAGCGGCCTGAGCGGCATGTGGAGCGTGATGTACTGGCTCTTTGTCACGCCGGTTTACTGGATCAGTGGCGTCTGGTACCGACGCATGCGCCACCTCACCCTCGGCGACTGGTTTGTCGAGCGCTACGAGTCCAAACCGCTGGGCGTCGCTTATACCATCTTCGGCCTGTTGTTTTACATCGTCTACATGGCCATGCTGTTTACCGCCATCGGTAAATTCACCTCGGTCATGTTCGATGTCGACTCCATCGTCTTGATGGGCATGACCATGAAGATCGAACACCTGCTGGTCGGGGTGATTGCGGTAATCGTCGCGGTGTACGGCGTGCTTGGCGGGATCACCGCCGCTTACTGGACCGACCTGATCCAGGGCGTGTGTATTGTGCTGCTCTCCATCCTGCTCCTCCCCTTCGGCTTAAACGCACTCGTCGCCAAGTTTGGCGATCCGACCACCATGGGGATGCTGGATGGCTTCCGCATCATGCACGAACAGATCCCCGCCAGCCAATTCGCCATCATCGGCAGCACCAGCGCCAGCGAGTTCCCCCTCTACCGGATTGCCGCGATTGTTTTCATCAATATTGTCGGCGCGGTCGTCATGCCGCACTTTATCGTAACGGGAGGAGGCTCGGCCAAGACGGAGTTTAACGCGCGGGTAGGGTTTGTTACCGGAAATCTGCTGAAACGCTTTTGTACCGTCGGCTGGGCGATCACCGCCCTCATCGCGCTCGCCCTCTTCGCGGATAACGCGGAGCTCGTCGCCGATCCGGATAAGGTCTGGGGCATGGCATCCAAAGAGCTACTCGGACCCGGCCTCCTCGGACTGATGCTGGCGTGCCTGCTCGCGGCACTTATGAGCTCCGCGGACTGCTACATGCTGGTCTGCTCCGGGCTGGTCGTGCGCAATATTTACGCGGCCTATATCAACGACAAGGCCAGTGACCAACAGTACATCATGCTGGGTCGTATCATCGGCATGGTCATCATCCTTTTTGCCGTACTCATGTCGTGGAAGATGAACGACGTTTACGGCCAGCTCAAGCTCACCTGGATCGTGCAAGTCGCCTTCGCCGCCCCGTTCTGGCTGGGCCTGTTCTGGCGGGGTGCGACACGGATCGGTGCCTGGTGCTCCATCGCTTATTGCGCCCTGGCCTTCTTCCTGATCCCCTTTCTCGCGCCCATGGTCTCACCCGAACTTCGGACCAGCGAACGCTTCACCCAGGCGAACGAAATTATCGTCACCACCGAAACCCGTGCGGCCGCTCCATCGGATGTCCGAAAGGGTGCTGCGGACAAAGTGGGTGACGATATTGAGATCACTTCAACATCCGGTGGCATCCTGATCTACTTCACCGGCGCGTTGGACGAAAATGGCAAGGCGGGTGGCAACTTTAAAATCGACTACCTGCTCTACGATCTCATGGGTGTGGATCTCAGGAAGAAATCCAACGCGATGCTGGATACCCTTTCGCTGCTGCCAAAGGTCATCGTCCCTTTTCTGATTATGATCCTGGTGAGTCTGTTCACCAAGAAGAACAGCGTGGCCAACCTGGACCGCTACTACGTGAAGATGAAGACGCCGGTGATCCCCGATCCGGCCTTAGATCATGCGGAGCTGGAGAAGTCCTACGCAGATCCCCGGCGTTATGATTATCGGAAACTGTTCAAGAACAGTTCACTCGAGATTCAGATTCCGACGACTGAGGATTGGCTGGGCTTTGTCCTCACGGTTGCAGCCTGCTTTGGAGTGATCGGCTTGATCCTCCTGATTGCGGGTGTCGGAGCCTAAGCGAAGGCTTCGAGACGGAATGAATGTTGCAACAGCTTACTTGATCACTTTTAAGCGGAAGTAACCGATTGGATCAGCCACATCCTCAAGCGACCAGGTGACCGTTCCACGGCCGGCCTCCGAACGGCTCAGCGAATCGAATGTCAGAAAGTCCGGAACATCCAGCCAGCCGCCCAGGTCCGGCGACCACTGAAGGATCACCTGTACGTCTTCCGCCCCCGTATTGATCACATAGCTGAGCAGGCGGCGGGTGGCGATGTCGCGGTGAATGATTCCCTCCGCATGAATGTGCGCTAGACCATCATCACCCGCCAGGGCGTATTCGATCAGAGCGACATCGTCATCACCATCCACATTAGCAAAGGGATCCCCCACGAACCTTGTCCCCGATGCCACACCCGGCGTAGCCTCCCCTGTGTACCAGTTCTGGGGCAGGTCGTGGTCGGGCTGCGTATACGGCGCGAGTAGCTGCAGGGCCGATCCGAAACCATCGGCTGCTGGCGGCCAGGGCTGCGCATCGTTGTAACGAAAATCCTGAACCGTGCTGCCGTCGGCATCCTCGAGCTTGATGCGATCACCATCGTTATCCAGGCGGGTGTCGGGCTGAAAGACGCCTGCTACGGGCAGATTATTCGTATAGGCCGCGTCGAACACGGTCCGGTCTTTCACTACAAGCACCCGCGAACCCGGTGGCAAGCTCCACACCGGGAAGATAAAAAGTACCCCCTCGGAAAAACGTACCCCCTCCAGCTCCAGGGTGACGGAATCGCTGATGTTCAACAACTCGATGTACTCGGCATCCGCATCCACCAGTGGGTGATACATGATTTCGCTCACCACCAGGTATTGTTGCGGATCGCTCGGATCGCCGGGATAGGTTTCCGAATCGATCAGAGCGCCGAAGGCATCCATCAGACGCACCGTCTCGCCAAAACTGCTCAGATGCCCCGAATAATTCCCGACGACCAGGCGCCCTTCATTCCCCGTGGGACTCGTTGCTCGCGCCCGGAAAACCTCCCTGCGCGGGCTCACAAACAAATTCGTCGCCGCTGGCAACACCGTGCCCGGGACAAACACAAAATCGACGCCACCGGTTACGCTCCACCCGCTGAGATCCACGGCATCCGTCAAACTCGGATTGATCAATTCAATGTACTCCGCATCCTGTGTGCCGGTCGGATTGAATAGAATCTCCCCGATCTGGATATCCGGCTGCGTCACCTGGCTTGCGGGAATCAAAGGCTCGGCCCCACCCGCCCCAAAATTCACATAGAGATTGTTCCGCCAACTCCCAACCCAGCTTTTGATATTGACCGCAGTGGTTCCCGAATGCGGTTGGGTGACCACGCTGATCGCATCAGCCCGCTGTTCGATAATCGACGCATCTGCCGGGGTGCCCGGCGGACCGATCATCTCGTCCATCAGGGTCCGTAGCCTCCGCAGGAACATCTGTTGCGCATAGGGGGTCTTGTTGTAGAGATCGTAGAGCACATTCCACTGGTCACAGCAGGCGAGTTTATGATCCGCATCGCCCAAAAAGATATGGTTCGCGAAGGTTCCAGGGCTCGTATTGCCGAAGGTATGATCCTCGTCCCAGGGGAACATCGTCCATTCGCCGCTGCCCAGAGTATCCCGGTGCATGTACAGGTTCTTCCGGATGGAATCCACATCCCGCACGAGGGTCTTCGCCGCCATGAAATTCGTGAAGCGGGGCAAATCGACCCGATCGAACAAGGCGCGCTGACGCGAGGCCTCGCTCCCGTTCTTGATCGCATCGATAAATTCATCCAGATCCGAAAAGTCCTCGAAGGTCCGCGTCTTTTTCTCCACGCCGGTACTCGTGTCATTCAACATGGGATTCAAATTCGAACGCTGGACGAACTTGTACATCGCTCCATCCGAATCGAATCCATGGCGATCGAGAAAATCCTCGTCGACCTGCTCGATCAGATGACCAACACGTTGAACCGAACCGTTGCGCACCATGAGTACGTTGAAACTCTCCGATGCAGGCGACTGGGCGACTTCATACATTTGAAACGCCAGAGGTTGGCGAATGGCCGTATTGTCCGTTCCTGAGGTATTTAAATTCAGCTCCCCGACCTTGCCGATCTTTTCGTTTACGTAGACCGGGTCGCCTTTGTTGAAGTCGAACTTCTGGGAATTAGTCGAAGTAAAGCCCCCGCGCTGACGCACATACAGATTGTCGTAAAAGCGTCCATTGTAGTAGACCGACGCCCGCGAACCGATTCGGGTTCCACTGTTGGGCACGTCATCCGTGTACCACAGGAAAATGGGCAAACTGCTTACGAAAGCAGGATCATCCACGACCGTGCCGTAATATTCCGGAGACTGGCTTTTGGATTCCTGGTCGAGAAAGGCGGGTGCGCGCGTACGGCCGATTGCGTTGTCCTCGGCGACGATGCGGTAGCGCAGCAGGTCGAGCCCACTCGCACCTTGATTGGCGGGGGTCAAGGTCACGGTGAAGATGCCGTCTAAAGCCAGGACATCATCCCCCAGGCCATCATCGTGCATGACGAGGGACGATTCGGCCCCGAAATTTACGCGCGTCATCAGCGTCACACTTTGTACGGGTGCCAAGCGAGGAATCACCCAGGCCGTAATGACAAAATTCGTATTCACTCCCGGGCGCTCCGGGCGATGCATTACCTCGCTGATCGAAGGACCGGGCTGAAGGGATTCGGAGCCATTGATGTCCCCCGGCGTTGGGATCAGGTAACCGGTAAGTGCCGTGGGCGACCCGGTATTCGTCCCACTCAACTCAGCCCTCACGAGAAAGTCCGGCTCATCGGACGCACGATTCATTCCGTGAACGGCCAGGAGATTCGTCCCGGACGTCAACAAGCTGAGATGAGCCGATAAATCGATGGTCTCCGCATCCAGCGCCGCTTCATCTTCCCGCAGGGCGTTTGCCGCGTCATTCCACGCAGGATTCGCCGGTGCGTTACGGGAGGTAATGGAAACGCCATTCAGATATGCCACGAAGCCATCGTCGAAATGAATATTCATGTGCAGGCGATCAAAAATGGAAGGATCCGACAGGTCAAAAACATGACGCACATACGCTCCGACCGCCTGCTCGAACATCTCCGTCTGGAGGTCCAGGTCAATCAAGGCATCAAAGCTGATCGCGGTCGCCGCGGCGTTGCCTTTGTTCATATGTCCAGTCAACACGGATGGGTCCACGGCTTCGGACCAGAGAATCGCCTCATCGATGTCGCCGAAGAATCGAAACTGTGTTCCGGTATCCGCGCCTGAACCCAGATGCGTATCCCGTGCGATATTGGGGGCGTACCCTTGAGCCGTGGTCGTCGCGGCAAGCACACCGTCGATGGTCAGGGTTTTCGTCGCGCTTGCGGCGTCCCATGAAATCGCCAGGTGTTGCCAGGTATCCAGGACGACGGCCGGACCGTTCAGTACATTCCAGGATCCTGAGGGCCCACCGGCACCCGTCCAGAATTGCCACTCATTCCCGGGTGTGGCGTAGAGGATGTAACCGCTCACGGTGACGGCATCGTCCATCCGTGAGGTGACTACGGAACGGTGACCGCTGCCACCGCTGGCGACCCGTACCCAGGCTGCAAACGTAAAGCTGTCGGGATTGAGCTCAGCAGCATACGGGATATCGATCCCGCCGGCATTGAAGCCGATGCTCGTGCCGGTTTCCGCGTTTGCTCCCACCCCGCCGCCGGCCACGCCGCCATTGGGAACGCCATGAAAAACGCCCACCTGGTCTTCGATGGAATTGGCCCCGGGTGCATCATCAAAACTCCACGCAGCGACCACATGTGCAGCGCCATTGGTGGAGTCGACGTCAAAGCCTACGCCGGGTCCGGGACTGTTGGTCCAGGCACCGGAGGGATCAAAATCCAATTCGATCCAGGTCGATCCCAATGCGTCGTCTGCCGGCACCAGGATTTGGGTTTGAGCGCTCGCGATTAAGTTACTGACACCCGTTCCGACCTGCCAAAGCGAACCGTAGGACGCATCCGCCACCTGCGGCGGAAAAGAATCAAAAGCCGACACGACGTTTGTTCCATCGGGCATGACCAAGGCCAGGTATTCGCCGGTCTGGTCGATACGAAAATTGGTATGGAGGTTCCCAGCCGGATCGAGGTAGGGCTGCTCATCTTTACCCGAAGCAAACACGACCAGGAAATCCCCGGGCGCTAACACGACGGAAGGAAAAGCCCACTTGGTCAAGGTACTCGCATCGTCCGTCAGGTGCCAACCCGCCAGCTGGATCGCATTCGTATCCGGATTATAGATTTCGATCCAGTCCGAGCGGAGACCGTCCCCATCAAGCATGGAGGATCCATTGCTCGCGAGGAACTCCGAAATCAAGGGTTGCGCCATACCCCTCGTCCCAGCGAGTAGGATGACGGAAGTGGCGATGCAGGCGAGACGCATAATCATACCGCATATGCTAATCCTGCAAGACTTAAGGTGAAAGGGAATCGTTCAATTTATTTTCACAGCTATCGACTATAAGTCGAGACGCATAGACCAGTGCGGGATACCCGCCTCAACAAATTCATCGCCGGACACGACAAAGCCAAGACGTTCATAGAAGCCCAGCGCGTGGGTTTGTGATGCCAGTCCGACGTGGGAAAAGGATTGATCTTTTGCGCGTTGAATCAGCGCCCGCATCAATGCCTGGCCAACCCCACGCCTGCGATACGGCTTAAGCACCCCCACCCGACCGATGTGTCCATCCGGAAGCAAGCGCCCAGTGCCAACCTCCAGGCCGTCGAGGACCGCGAGCACATGGAACGACCTTGCATCGTGTTCATCCCGCTCCACTTCCCGGGGAACGCCCTGCTCGCGAGTGAAAACAGCTTCGCGAATCGCGTACAAACGATCCCGATCCTTTTCCCAGTCGGCGCCGATGATGTGTATGCTTTCCATTTGACCCATTATCGATGATTCGACACTATCTACCAAAGGAAAAAGGGTGAAACAGGACAAGACCATTCGACCAAAACGCTACAAACTCGCACTACTACTCATCGTAGTCATGGCGTTGTCCACGATCTTTGCGCTGCCCCTCATACCAGAACAATATGCGAAGCGCCTCCTCCCCGCGCTCTTTCCCGAAGGCACTTACCACTACGACAAGCTGGAGGTAGACCCGTACAAAGGCATCGCGACCTTCAGCAATTTTGAGCTCAAGCAGCAACCGGCATTCGGGGATGCCACCCTGCTCTCCAGCCCCCGGCTGGAAGTACAATTCAAGCCGTTTCAGCAAATCAAGGAATCGGTCACGTTGGAGTACGTGCATTTTGATCGACCCAGCTTGACCGTGCTGGCGGCATCCGACGGCAGTTTGAACGCGATGATTCCGGCAAGCGAAAGTTCCGCAAAGTTCCTGCATATCAAGGAGCTACGCGCTCCGGAATTGCAGCTGATCTGGATCGATCAGACAGCGGAGGACACGTATAGCGAGCTTATCGCGACGAACATAAGCCTCAATGCGTTTAACATCATACTCACCGGCAAAGGGCCTTCCAATAACCTGATTGACGAAATCATTGTGGATGCCCCGCAGATGCTGTTTGCGCGAACTGGCCGCGAAATCAGAAAACGACATGACAACCTGCAGCTTCAAGTGCGCAAACTGAAGGTGATGGCAGGCCTGTTCACCTACGAAGACAACACCGTGCAGCCGAACATGCTGGATATCGGCATCACCAATCTCGTCGTCCGGGCAGAGAACCTGATCTTCGGCCCTCCGCTTGCCAGCATCGTCCACCCCAGCCCGATCGACGTGACCGGTCACATCGTGCAGTCGGGCTCGATTTCACCCATGGGAATTATCGGAAATTCCGGACCGATGGACGGCCGGCAAACACAACTGAACCTGGTTGCGTATGCGATGGGCCTTCAACTCGACCTGCTGTCCCCTTTGTTCAAGGGCGACCGACGGAAATCGGCGACGGCCACTGCGGCGCTGGGTGGAAATGTCTTTGATCTGAAAATGGATATGAAAGGCACGCTCGCAGCCTTGAAATGCCGGCTCGTAACGGACAGTCCCAGGGGCACGCACACCGACTCCACCTTCATGCTGAATGACGATGACCAAAACCATACCTTCTGGACCGACGTCGCCTTCCTCCTCACCCAGCCCAAGACCGCGAACATCTCGGCTTTCGCCGAGCAGATCCCGATCGATGTAAAAGTTAAGACCTGGCACAACGATATTATCAAACGAGCCGAAGCCTATCTCGAACGCAGCAGAAAAGAACGCACGCCGTAATAACTCTCGCCCCTTTTACCGAGCACTGGCAGGCTTTATGCTGTATAGTTGAGGTATTCTGCATCGCAAACGGACAAGAAGATGGACGTACTCTTTCCAACCTGCCGGATGCGTTTGAGTGCGCAGGATGAAGCCTTCATCGTGCGCGCTTTGACAAGCCCCGGCACGCAGTCAGACCGGCTGCGCGAGCTCCTGGCGGATCCCGCCTCGAGGGATTGTATCCTCGATGACGAAATGCTCTTCCATCAACTGATTGAACAGCCTTCCTGCCTCCAGGTTTCGCTTCATCTGTATTTCTACGTATTGGTTCGCCGCTCCTTGAGGGACGCAGGATTTGATCAGCGTGAACTGGCCGATTATATTGCCTCCCTGCTCTGTCATTGGGCGGGCTCACAGGCCTTTTTCCGCGAGCTACATACCGGGCGGCGAAGCAGCTATGAATACGTGTCGGACCTTTGGTCGATGATGGCCAGCGCAGACGGCCAGGCGCGTTTCAAAATCCAGGTTTACATGGGCAACCATTACCTGTTTATGACCGGGGTTTTCCCGGATCATCTCCGCCACTTCAGCGAGCAGCGCGGGGGGCCGAACATCCGCTTTTATGAGCAGGCCGGGCGGCAAGGATTCGAATTAGCTGCCGAACACCGCCTGGCGGTACGATCCGAACTGGGGGGCATTTACCGGATGCTTGGAGAGAACTTTCACGAGATCCGCCAGGCCTTGAATGACCTCGCGGACCGCGTCTGCTTTATCGGGGCCTGAACCCAGATACGTGCGGAGGCCTCTAACCCGAGAGAATCGTATCGTAGATCTCGTCCGCACTTCCTGCAGCGAGAATCTTTTCTCGGATATGCTCTTCATTCAGCAGACGACTGATCTCCGCCAGAAATTGGATGTGAGGGCCGGCCCGATTCGCGGGTGAAATGGTCATGATGAAGATCCTGGAATCATTTCCGTCGAGCGCCTGAAAATCGACGCCCTCCTTTTTGATACCAATCGCAGCAACCAGGCCGCTGACGGTCTCCGTTTTTCCATGGGGGATGGCAATGCCATGATGCATTCCCGTGGACATCTTTTTTTCGCGTTCGAGCACGGCCTTTAGAGCAGATTTTCGATCGGAAATCTTGCCGGTGCTCACCAGCACATCAACCAGTTCTTCGATGATCGCCGACTTCTCAGAGCTTTCCAGCTCGAGTCGAATGGCATCTCGGGTAATCGCTTTTCGCAAATTCATAAGAGCAGTATTTTTCAGAAAGGCGCAGATAATGTGTATTGACCAATAGTGGGTCAACGTTAAAGCCGGTAAACTTTTGTGCCAAAGACACCCACAAACCCATATGGATTTGACATGGATCATACTTCGTGGGATATTTACAAATGCTTGCGGGGAACCCATTTAAAAAGATCGCACTAAAGCCATAAGGAAACCATGACCACGACCAATCACACGCACCGCACGATCAATCTGCTGATCCAGATTCAGGAACTCCACGTCGCACGTGTGCAGAAACGGGCAACTCAGCCAAATACCCGCCTTAAGCAACTGAACGACACCATCGACAGCCTCGTTGAGGAAATTCCTGTCCCGTATAAAGACCAGTTTGAGCGCCTGATTGGCCGCGATACCATGGCCATTGTTCCGCTGGCAGGCTCCTCCTGTTCCGCCTGTGGTATGGTGCTCCCCATTGGGCGGGTAAACGAAATTCGCACCGCTGAAACCGTCTACACCTGCGAATCCTGCGCCCGTCTCCTCTATTATCCCGCCGGATTGCCCAAAGGCGTGCCTCAAAAACGTAACGTTACCCCCACAACCGGCATTGCGCGTTTTTCGAACCCCGAGCTCATGATTGCCCGCCTCGAAGGCAAAACAGCTGAAGCCGTCATCGCCGAGATGGCGGAGGTCATGAAGGAACGCGGCTACATCGACGATGCCGCCAAGCTCACCGAAGAGGCCCTCAAACGCGAAGCCCTCATGAGCACCGCCGTGGACAACGGCATCGCCTTCCCCCACGTACGTGGCGTCGAAGGCGGCGCCCTCACGCTCACGCTCGGTATCAGCAAAAAGGGCATCAAATTCGGCGGCCCCGGAGGCAAACTCACCCGCATCTTCTTCTTCGTCACCATTCCCATGGTTAACAGCGGCTTTTACATCAAACTGCTCGCCGGCCTGTGCAATGCCTTCGATGATAAAGACGCCCGCGAGCTCCTCTCGAAACAGGAGGATCCCGATGCCTTGTGGGATGTCCTGGTGAAAACCACAAAGTTGACGATCAAGTAAGGATTACCAGACGATTCCCCAAAGTCGAGGGACCGGTCGAATGGTGAAGGAGGAAAGTGGAGCGGGTGATCGGGATCGAACCGACGACATTCAGCTTGG
>JBLIND010000039.1:0-25678 GCA_047639095.1 Candidatus Omnitrophota bacterium
AACGGTCGACGATGTGAATCGCGCTCCAACACTCGATGCGATTACGAATCAGTTCGTCGCCGAAGGTGCGACGCTTGAACTTACGGTGAACGGTAGCGATCCGGATGGTGACTCGCTGACCTTTACCGCGATCGATTTACCGGCCTTTGGATCGGTTACCCAGCTGCTCAACGCCGTCCAACTCGACTTCACACCGGGCTTTGACGACGCCGGGGCTTACACGACCTCGGTAACCATCGCCGACGGCGCATTCACTATCACCAACAGCTTCGTCCTCACGGTCGGTGAGGTAAACCGCCCCCCCGCTCTATCCACCCTGCTCAATCTGACCTTGCCTGAAGGCGGCGCCACCAACGCGGTTATCACCGCCAGCGATCCCGATGCAGACATCCTGACCGTATCGTTCACCAATCTGCCGGCATTCGCTCAAATCGTGCCCACGGGCAACGGCACCCTTATGCTGGATCTCCAGCCCGGCTACTTCGACGCCGGCACCTACGAGGTCGATGTGCAGGTACAGGATGATGGCAGCCCCGTCCTGGGCGACACCGGATCGTTCACGATTCAGGTCAGCGAGGTCGACATTCGGGTGATCCTCTCCATCGCCCCCACGGCTGACTACCAAGGCGAAGCCCTGAGCTTCCCCACCCAACCGAATCTCCTGTATGCCATTGAGTGGGCGACCAACCTGGACAACGGCGAATGGGCCCAACTGCAGGCACCGATCCCCGGCACAGGCAGCCCACTGACCTTCGAAGTCGTTTCCGGCAACCTCCGCGTCTACTATCGCGTCGTCATCACTGAACCCTAGTCAGGCTGTTGGTTTTGTCGGGACGGAGTCACAAGCTACGAACCTTTGCCCGCCAAAAGCGAAGCGGGAATATTGACATGGCTTTCCGCGGCACCTTTAATGCCCCACGGCTTTTGAAATGAATGAATCACGATTAGGGAGTAAGATGAGAAAAGAAAAATACGACGCGAGCCAATACGACATCCGCCAACTCGTTCAGGCGTACCTTCAGTGCGACAACCTGCCCAAGCTGCACGAAAAGAATGCCTTTGCGGGTCGCCTCGATGAAGACAACGATCAATCCACCGGTCTACACCGCCTGTTCTACGACGGTATGGACAGTAGTTCCGCCTTCAAGGACCTCTATGATCGCTTCGTGAAGGAGGTCGTTCGCCCACAGTTTGATTTCGACATCATCTTCCAGACCTTTCCTACCTTCCGGATCCACCAGCCCAACAACATCGCCGTGTTTGAGTATCACCGCGATCGCGACTACAATCACAATCCGAAGGAGATCAACATCTTCCTCCCCATGACAAAGGCCTACGACTCCAACACCTTTTGGATTGAGAGCGTGGAAGGATTGGAAGACTACACGCCCGCCGAAGCCACCTACGGTGAGTTTTTAATCTTCGACGGCGCCAATCTGCGGCACGGCAACAAGGAAAACGTGACCCCGGACACGCGGGTAAGCTTCGACTTTCGGGTTATGAATATTGCCGACTACGACGAGGAGCACCAGCTGTCCCTCACCAGCAAAACCAAGGGCAAGCGCTTCATCATCGGCGAATATTTTCAGTCGATGGACTAACCTGCACAACCCGAGACTCCTGCATGGACATTCAACAATTGCGCGAAGCGTTAAACCTTTCGCCAGAAAATGCCGTCCTGCGGAAAATGCTGGCGGACATGCTCATGCAGCAAGCGGAGTACGCCGAAGCCGAACGTGAATATCGGACCCTGCTTTCCCAGGGGCAGGACCAACCCGCCTTGCAGGCAGGCCTCGCCCTTGCCTTTTCCCGCCAGGGGAAAGACAGCGAAGCCTTGGCGCTCCTGGAAAGCCTGATTCCGACCGGCCAGGCCAGCGGCGAAGCCTGGCAGCTCTATGTGCAACTGCTCGTCCGCGAAAGCCGGGTGCCGGAGGCGATTCTTCAATACCAGAAGATGACCGACTTCTTTCCCGAGCTGGTCGACAACGATTTTGAGCAGCGTTACAACATCACCTCGACCGACCCCGAGGATGTCGTCGTCGCCGGTCGCGCGCGCGCCATGGACAACGAGCTTCCGGTCAGCGCGGAAACCATGCTCGAGCGGCCAGGGGTTAAATTTGAAGACGTGGGCGGCATGAGCGATCTCAAGGAAGAGATTCACATGAAGGTGGTCATGCCCGTGGCGAATCCGGACCTGTTTAAAGCCTACGGAAAGAAAGTGGGCGGCGGCATCCTCATGTACGGCCCACCCGGCTGCGGCAAAACGTTTCTCGCCCGCGCCACTGCGGGTGAAGTCAACGCCGGCTTCATGGCCATCGGCATTCATGACGTGCTCGACATGTGGATCGGCAACAGCGAACGCAAGCTGCACGAGTTGTTCGAGCAGGCCCGCATGCACAAACCCTGCGTGCTGTTCTTCGACGAAGTCGATGCGCTCGGTGCCAGTCGCTCGGACATGAAAAACAGCGGCGGTCGCCACTTGATCAATCAGTTCCTCTCCGAGCTCGACGGGGTTAAATCCGATAACGAAGGCGTGATGATCCTCGCCGCGACCAACGCCCCCTGGCACCTGGACTCCGCCTTTCGCCGTCCCGGCCGATTCGACACCATTATTTTTGTCCCCCCGCCCGACCGCGAAGCCCGGGCTGAAATTCTCAAGCTGAAACTGAAAGACAAACCCGTCGGCAGCATGGACTACGCCGCCATCGCCAAAAAAACCGAGGGGTTTTCCGGCGCGGATCTCGAAGGCCTCGTGAACAAGGCGGTGGAAGCCAAGTTGATAGAAGCCATGAAGGCCGGCAAAGCCATCGAGCTGACCACGAAGGACATCATGGGCGTGATGAAAAAGATCAAACCCTCGACCAAGGACTGGTTTGCCAGCGCGCGCAATTACGCCCTGTACTCCAATCAGAGCGGCCTTTACGACGATATCCTTGAATACTTGAAGCTCATTTGATGAACCCGTTTCTGCAACGCGCGTCGCTGCTCCTCGAGCAGAACCGGATCGATCTCGCCATCAAGGAGCTGCACCAGGCCCTGGCCCAGGATCCTGAAGACCCTTCAGTCCATGCGCTGCTCGCCATTTGTTATGCCGACCAGAACAAGCATGAAGCCGCGCTCGACGAGGCCCATCAGGCCATCTTTCACGCCCCGGACCAGCCCTTTCCTCAGTATGCGTTGGCCAAGGTTTATGCCGAGGCGAATAAGTTCAAAGAAGCCCAGCAGGCGATCGATGCCGCGTTGGCCATGGATCCCGCCGACCCCGACTACTGGTTCATGCGATCCGCCATTCTGTACAATCAGCGACGGTGGAAAGATGCCTTGGAGGCGGCAAACACCGCGCTGTCATTTGATGCCGAACATATCGCGGCCAACAACCTCCGCGCCTCCGCATTAGTCCAGCTGAACGAACGCGAAGCCGCCGGACGGACCCTGGATGGCAATTTGCAACGCGATCCCGAGAATGCCTGGACCCACGCCAATAAAGGCTGGTCGCTGCTCGACGGCGGCGATCACAAAGAAGCACTCGAATCGTTTCGCGAGGCCTTGCGCCTCGAACCCGACAACGCCTACGCAAAGAGCGGAGTCGTCGAAGCGCTGAAGGCGAAAAATCCGATCTACCGTCTGTTACTGAAGTACTTCCTCTGGATGGGCAAACTCAGCCAGAAGCATGGGTTGATGGTGATTCTCGGGCTCTATTTCGGCTATCGCCTCCTCCTGGTGGTCACGAACCGGGCACCCTCTCTACAGGTGCTGACCCTGCCGATCACCATCGTGTACATCGTGTTCGCCTACTTCACCTGGACCGCGATGCCGATTTTTAATCTCCTGCTCCGCCTCAACGCCTACGGCCGCCACGCCTTGTCCCGGGACCAGATCGTCGCCTCCAACTGGGTCGGCCTGAGCCTCCTGCTGGGCTTCCTCCTGGTCATCGCCGGCTTCCTGAACGCCCAGATCAACCTCATCCTGTACGGCATGGCCTTCGGGGTCCTGGTCATCCCGATTGCCGGCTCCTTCAATTGTGATCGGCGCGGCAAGGCGCATAAAATCCTGCTCGGGTTTACCGGCATCCTGCTGCTCGTCGCCACCGCATCGTACGCCTACTCCTTTTTACCGTCCACACAGTCCCGCAGCCTGGCCAGCATCTTCGGCCTCGGCATCTTCGCCTACAGCTGGGTCGCGGGATTTATCATCATGCGCTGGGGGTGAGCGGCCGACATCACCTCGCCAAGCTCGATATCGTCTATGTTACCTGCATATTCCACGATGCAATGTACCCGAACGGCTCGGTTTCCCCCATTCCATCCTTGCGCGTTTGAGGCAAATCACTATTAAATCAGGCTCCACATCCTAATGAACACAAGGAACTCTCATGGCTGCTGAAAAAACTGAAGCACAAGGCTTATCCTCCCTCGGTCTCCTGGCCGTGGCCATCGGTTTACTGACCCTGCTGGTCGTCGGTGTCCGCACCGTAAGCAATACCGATTTCTACACCCATCTGGCCACCAGTCACGGCATCGCGAACGTCGGCATCGGCGGTGAAGACACCATGTCTTTCACGACTGCTGGAAAGCCCTGGATCAAAGCCACCTGGATGTACGACAAGCTCATGGGCAGCCTCTACGCCATGGGTGGCGGCGGCCTCGCGACCATCGCGCACATGCTGTCCATCCTGGTCGCCTTCGTGTTACTGATTCCGGTCGCCCGCCGCTGGGCCAGCGGCAACGCGATTGGAATCGCGCTGGTGGTCTGCGCCTGGCTGCTCGCGGCCCGCTTTGAGCCGCGCTCCGCGTTGTTCGCCCTCGTCTTCCCGGCGATCTTCGTGAACGTGCTCCAGGAACGGATGAACGGACCCACCTGGCTGCCCTTCGCCATTCTGTTGCCGGTACAGATCCTCTGGGCCAACATGCACACCAGCTTTCTCATGGGGCCGATCATCGTAGTCGTCTTCGGGGTCGAAGCCTATTTCCGCACCAAGAAAAAGAAACTCGGTGCAACCCTGGGCATCCTCGGCGCCCTCGCGGTCGGCTGCCTATTGGTCTCGATGGCCAATCCGGTCGGACCCAAACTCTACGGCTATGTCCTCGCGGGCTGGAGCGAGTCGCTCTTCTCCGCCTCGCAGTTCTGGGGCTCGCCCTTTATCGATGAATTTGTCGGCCAGAAAGTCTTCCCGCTGTTTTACCTCGTCATGGGCATTGGTGCCTGCGGCCTGATCTTCTACCGCGAACGCCTGCCCCTGGGCATTACCATCATTGCCCTCTTCGGCGCCTTCATTGCCCTATACCGCTACCAGGAAGCCATCGAGTTGTTCACCATCCTGCTTTTCCCCTTCCTCTGCCTCTGCTGCCAGTCCATCGGCAACGCCGCCGCACGCGCTATCCAAGGCACCGGGAACACCGCCGCCAAGCCGCTGGAAATGGCCGCCTGTGGTCTGGCCGTGATCCTCGGGATCGGCACCGTGAGCGCCTTCGCCTCCAACAGTTATTTCGTGAAGAGCGGAAACGCCTCCGCCTTCGGACTCGGCACCAACAAAGACATCATACCGGCCGAAGCACTGGAACTGCTTCAGCGGGCGGAATTCCCCAGCCGCATGCTCAACCTGCCCATCGATGGCTGCTTCATCGAGATGAACACCGACAAGCAGGTGCTGATCGATCAACGCGCACGGCTGCATACCCGTGAAGGCCACGAAAAAATCATGAGCGGCCTGCTCGGTCTGAACAAAGAAGACGCCGACGTCGTGTACGGTCACTACAACGCCACCGCGGTGGTCATCAACAGCCTCGCCCCGAATGCCGAGGTGGTGGCGGCACGCCTCCTCGCCACACGCAACTGGCGGCCGGCCTATTTCGACGGCACCACCCTGGTGCTGCTGCTGAACACCCCGGAAAACCAGACCCTGCTCGGCGACGAGGAGTTAAAGTCCCGTGGCCTCGCGTTGATCGAAAATGCGCGGCAGGACTACCACAAAAACCTCGGAGGCATGAAGGCCGCACCGCTGCCTGCCCGCCTGATCGGTGCGGCCAGCATGCTCATGGTCTTTAATCGCTATGCCGAAGCCTATGAGCTGTACGAGCTGCTCAAAGCCGGTGCCGATGCCATGCACACCCCGCACCGCGAACAGGGCATCTGCAAAATCCAGGAAGGCGAATACCAGGATGCCATTCGCCATTTGCTCGCCGCCAAAAAGCGCGCCGACAAAGACGTGCGCACCTGGCAGATGCTCGGGGTCGCTTACGAAAAAAGCGGCGAGGAGGATAAAGCCAAACAGGCCTACGCCATGGCCAAAGAGCTGAGCGGCAGCACCGGCGACGCGGACGAAGATGCCGAGGCCGAGGAAAAGCCGGTTGCCAAACCCGACTCGGATGCCACGCCGAAGACGTAAGTTTTTAAATCACGGGAGCCTTTTCATCCCTCGCGTAACACGGAATTCATTCCGACCCCGCATCCTGAAGCGGTGAGCATCCAGTATCACCCCGCCCCTTCTGTTCACATGCGAATGCATGTAAAAACAACGCTGTCCCGATCCATATTGGTAATTATCGTGTACGTCCCTCCATCATCACCCACGTGTTCATAGAAGATTTTCAGCCCCTCAGAGAAATGTTTATGCTTTCAGGAAAGCGGATACGCCAAAGAGGTTTCTGGAAGCTCATGGTAAGGTCGCTCGCTGAGCAGAATCCTGAATTCATCAGAAGCGATTGAAAACTCGAACGAGTACTCGCCGCCGGTGAAGCTCATATTATCATCCTATACCAGCCCCTCCATACTCAATAGATCCTTTGAGCATACGAGCTGTCGGAATTGCCGGTTCGGGGCGTCCTCAACAAACCACATCGCCAGCCATACGATTCCTCCAATGGCTCCAAACCAGCTCAGAGGAAGCGCCAGCATAATAAAGGCCGTCGTACGATTCACCTCACTCCTTTCAACAACATCCAATTAACGCTCGGGCTATCAAGGTGAATCCGAAATACTTTAAATACATCTCCGCCGTTGTGTTGATTTCTTCACGCAGCAGCAGCGTCCAGCAACTTTTTTCATCGCAGCTTACAAGAACACCAACTACAAAATAGAATTATGAATATACGAACGACCATCGCATGTGCCGCACTTTGTCTTGGAATGATTCGTGGAAATGCGGCAGATCCCATAGCCCATATCCTCGAAATAAAGACCATCTCCAAACAACCCGAATTATACAACGGATGGCCAACCCTTGCTCGCCGGAAAAACGGCGAACTGCTGGTTACCTGGTCTGGCGGACGGGTCGGTCATGTATGCCCCTTTGGTCGCATCGAAGGAATGCGCTCGTTGGATGATGGCCAAACATGGACCTGGCCACGAATACTGTTGGATACCGATATGGACGATCGAGATTCCGGAGTCATGGAAACAGCAAAAGGCACGCTCATCGTAACAACGTTCACCTCGCTGGCGTGGTATGGAAGCGAGAACTCTTTCAAGAAGAAATACAAAGACAACCCCGCATGGCTTGCAGCCAATGCCCGCTTCCCTGATGAAGAAAAGCGCAAAGCCCAACTTGCCGAACTTGCCATCCGCTCGACGGACGGAGGCTTGTCGTGGTCGCGTCCGATCGACACCATTGTAAATTCTCCCCACGGCCCAATCCAACTGGAGGATGGTCGTCTGCTCTATCTCGGCAAACAGCTTTGGACGGAAGATAAAAAGATCGGCGCAGCTGAATCCGCGGACGATGGCAAGACGTGGAAATGGCTATCAGAAATCCCCACCCGTCCCGGCGATACCGTCACTAAACAATACCATGAACTGCATGCCGTAGAGGCGGCAAACGGAGACGTCATTGCCCAGATACGAAATCACAATAAAAATGGTGCCGGCGAAACCATCCAAACAGAATCCACGGACCACGGTAAAACCTGGAGTGTTCCGCATTCCATCGGAGTGTGGGGGCTTCCCTCTTTCCTGACAAAACTCAAGGATGACCGCCTGCTAATGACGTATGGTTACCGTCGCAAGCCATACGGAAATCAGGCGCGGATCAGCAATGACCATGGCAAAACATGGTCCGAACCCATCACGGTTTCAGACGACGGTGCGTCCGGTGACTTGGGATATCCTTCCACGGTACAGTTAGCTGATGGATCGCTGATCACTGTTTGGTATGAGAAACCGAAAGATTCATCCAATGCAGTCTTACGTCAGGCTCATTGGACACTGGAGTAAGTTCGCTGCTGGTTTGAACGTTGTTTATCTTGATCAACTGGGGCTGTTGCTCGCGATCGTGGGCGATAGATCATAACGTTGAAGAAATGGCTGGGATTCTGGTGGTCCAATGAAAGCCGCTTTGTGATGGTGGGCGGGGCGCATTAGTTGTTGTCCGCCAGTTCCTGTTTGAAGTTGGCGATGGGGTGTTCACTGAGGGTCCACTAAGTACTGGGATGGGCCTGGGTAACTCAACGAATCGCAAGACGTGATGCGGAAACCTTCGTAACTCGGATTTCCATGGTTGCCTCAGACCTGTTGGAATACGTTGATCCCACATTTTCCAAACAGCTCGTTGCAGACAAAAACCGGATCGGCTTGCAGGCCGGTATTGGGCGATGTTCACCCCATAGACGAGCCTACGGCTTCGCTTCCGCCTGCAATGCGGGGCGCAGCTTGTGATACACCTTGTTCGCGGTCAGGCCGGCCAACAATACCGACACGGCAAAGCCGATGGCTGCGAGGACGATGATGGGCCGAGGGACGCGACGCGCACCGGTCAATTCCTTGCGCGTGCCGAGGTAGATGAGTGCCGCCGCCAGGGTCGGAATACCGAGCACGGTCAAGGCCTGGGCGAGGGTGATCAGATGCACCGTGCTCCCTTCCCGGGCCAGTGAGGCGATCGCTACACTCATGCCCACCAACATGGCTACGGTCGTCAGATGCAGCGGCCAGCGGTCTTCGAGTCGTGACCCCTTGCCCAGGGCATCGGACATCACGGTGCCCCCGATGAGGGCGTTGACGAGAAAGGAACTCAACGCACCAGCCAGAATACCCAGGCAGAAAATGATCTTCGCGGAAGGGCCAAAGGCCGGTTCGAGCTGTCGGGCTACATCGCCCACCGAAGCGAGGGTGGCCAGGACGGGATGGCCGTAGAACACCCGCCAGGAGGTGAGCAGAATGATTCCGGAGACCAGACCGAGCATGGAAATACTGATGACGGAATCGAGCAGGCCCTTTCGCACGTCGCCCAGGCCCCAGCCTTTTTCTTTCACCAGGTAGGCCTGGTAAAAGGCCCCCGCAACCGAGAACGTGGTGCCGATCATGCCCAGCAGCGGAAGCAGGTCGCGATTTCCTGTGGGGATGACGGGAACGAAATCCCGGGGCTGGAGGAAGATGACGATGAAGTTGGCGAGAAAAGACAGGGTCATCAGGCCGAGGAGGATTTTCATCAGCCGCTCGACCGTGCGGTACAGGTTCCGCAAGCGGTAAAGGCAGGCAATCACCACAGTATTGAATCCCACCAGCAGCCCCGTGCGCACGCGGATCCCGAGGGGCTCATCCCCGAACAGCGGCTCCAGTCCGCCGATCAGGGCTATGTTGTTCGACGACTGGAAAAAGGCAATCAGGGTGAACAGGGTCAGTCCAATAAATACGGCCAGCGGTCGCCCCAGGCGCCTTGCCAGCTCGTCGCAGGGGGTCCCCTCGTATACCGCGCCAATCCGGGCGGCCAGCGCCACCATGGCAATCATGAGGATGGCGGCAGCGAACACCACCGGCAGGGCGAGGATGCCAAAGGTCGCTCCCACTTTCGAGGTGGTCAGGATCGATCCCGGGCCGAGCACGACCGCGGCGACGATGATGGCTGGACCGATAGATCTGAACAGGTTTTTCACGCGTTCAATTCCCGCGAATGGGAAAACGTCTTTCGGGCGGACGCGGACTTCGCTCGGGAGGGGGTTGGGCTAACGACTTCCATAGGGAAAGGTGTGCCTGAACCGGAGCCGGGAGTCAAGCCGATGCCCGCCAGGCGCCGGGCGACGGCTATCCAAAGACGAGAAATCTTTCTTTTTTCCCAAGATGTCCGTTCGGATAGACGTTTTAGATACAAACTCGGTATCATCCGGGGAGGCAATCGAAATGAAAAGGAATAGGCCTATGAAACATGCTTCAGGAATCATCGTTCGAATCGGGCTCGCGCTTGCAGCCATAGGCCTGCTGGTCGCCACCGCCCAGGAACCCCCGCCGACGCTTTTGGTAAAACAAGGGGATGCCTACGAGGAGATGTCCCTTTCCCGGCTGGATGTGGACGTGCGGATTCACGGCTTCCTCGCGGAGACGACGAGCACGATGACCTTCCACAATCCCCACGACCGGGTGCTGGAAGGCGATATGTATTTTCCGCTTCCACAGGGCGCGACGGTCAACGGTTATGCCCTGGACATCAAGGGCCAGCTAGTCGACGGCGTGGCGGTGGAGAAGGCGCGAGCCCGGGCTATTTTCGAGAAGGTGGTGCGTCAGGGCATCGATCCCGGGCTCATGGAGTGGACGCGCGGCAACAATTTCAAGACCCGTATTTTTCCGATTCCCGCGAAGGGCGAGCGGACGATCCGGGTTCGCTATATCACGGAGATCCAGGGCGGTGCAGGGAGACCGGCAGCCTTCCGCCTGCCCTTGAACATCAGAGGGTCCGTGGCGCAGTTCGACCTGCGCGTGGAAGTCGTGCGGGCGGAGACGACGCCGACCATCACATCGGGGGCTCCGGAGGGCTTTGAATTCAAAACCTGGCGGAGCAGCTACGTGGCCGAGGCGCATCAAAAAGAGGCGGAGCTGAAGGAAGACCTCGTAATCGCCCTGCCGGACACCGAGCGCGCCCAGGTGCTGGTGGAAAAAGCGGCAGACGGGTCCACCTATTTTTGTATTCACGATTTCCCCGCCATACCCGAGGCGAAACGGGAAGAGACGGCGCCGCGTCGGCTCGCCGTTTACTGGGATGCATCCGGCTCCCGAGCGGGGCGGGATCATGCACGTGAAATCGACGTCCTCGACCAATGCCTGGCGCATTGGAGCGCGCTCGCCGACGAGCCGATCCAGCTGGAGCTTACACTCTTGCGCAATCAGGCCGGAAAGGGACTGACCCTGCCGATCGGAAAGAAGACCTGGAAGAACAGCGCCGAACAGAAACAACTCCTGCAGTTCTTGCGGGACCTGGCCTATGATGGCGGCACGGATCTCGGGGGACTGCTGCAGGCGGGCGCCCCGGACCGGGTGCTGTTATTTACCGATGGTTTGCCGACTTTCGGCGAGGCCGCCCTGCAGCCGAAGCAAACACTTTACGTGTTTTGCGACGATGCAAGCGCGGACCACGTCTTCATGTCCAGCCTGGCCGAAGGTAGCGGCGGCCGTTACTTCAACTTGAAACAAGTCACCGACCGCGATGTGCTGAACGGCCTGCACCTGGACGGGTTTGCCTATCGTGGCGCGACAGCACCAGATGGCGGAGCAAAGGATCTCTACCCGCAACGCGCGCAACCCGTGGTGATGCGCCAGACGGTCGTCGGGAAGTTGACCGCCGACCAGAGCGAGATCGTGCTGAGCTATGGAAGCGTCGAGAACCAGACCACGCAGACGATCAAAGTCTCACGCGAGGCCGCGGTGGAAGGAGAGCTTTTACGTCGCACCTGGGCACAAACCAAACTAAACGACCTGCTGGCCTTTCAGAAACAGCATCGGGCGGCGATCATCGATATCGGCAAGGCGCACGCCCTGGTGACCCCCTTCACCTCCTTGCTGGTGCTGGATTCCCTTGAACAGTACGTCGAGCATCGGGTCACCCCGCCCCGCTCGCTGCCCAAACTGCGGGATGCCTACGCGGAGCGGATGGAGCAGATCGAGGTGGCGGAGAAAAAGACGCGCGCGGACAAACTGGCGAAGGTCCTGCCCATGTGGAACAACTTCTATGCCTGGTGGGGAACGAACTTCACCTACGCCAAAAACTTTCGCTATCGGGAAAAATCAGTTGCGAAGAGAGCTGCGGGCGGAGCCGAGCCCGTCGCACCATCTGCGGCGATTCCCCGTCCCGCCCTCATGGCAGGCCGGGCATTGCTATCAGCCGAAAGTGAGGATGCGTTTGCCGAGGTGGCGGACTTTGCGCTGTCAGGCGAGGTGGCCAACGAGAAAGCTTCCAAGAGTGGAACGGAGCAACGCATTCAGCCCGGCGTGGTGTTGACGCCCTGGGATCCGAAGACGCCCTATCTGGCCGAGCTGAAAAAAGCCAAGCCGGCCGAGGCCTATGCCCGCTACCTCGCATTGCGCAAGGACTACCCCGCGTCCCCGGCGTTCTTCCTCGACTGCGCAGACTTCTTCCGGAATGCGGGTCAGCAGGCACGCGCCCTGCAGGTGCTCAGTAACATCGCCGAGCTTGAGCTGGAGAATCCGCAGTTGTTGCGGGTGCTGGCGCATCGCCTGGAGCAGACCGGTGAGTTGTCACCGGCGATCCTGATCTTCGATCAGGTCCTCGACATGCGGCCCGAGGAACCCCAGAGCTATCGCGACCTGGCCCTGGCGCTCATCGCCCGTGCCGAAGCCCGTACGGACGACGCGGCGGTCCGCGCCGATTACGCACGGGCCATCGACCTGCTCATCGAAGTCGTGATGCGGCACTGGGATCGTTTCGAGGAAATCGAAATCATGGCCCTGGTCGAACTGAACCGGATTATTCCGACCGCTCGCAAGCTCGGTATTACGGACATCGCCCTGGACAAGCGCCTGATCAAAGAAGTGGACTGCGACATGCGCATCACCATGACCTGGGACGCCGACATCACGGACATCGATCTACACGTGATCGAGCCCTCCAGCGAAGAAGCGTTTTACGGTCACAACCGCACCACGATCGGAGGCCGGGTAAGCCGCGACTTCACCCAGGGCTACGGCCCGGAAGAGTACATGCTGCGCAAAGCCATGAACGGAACGTACACCGTCAAGGCCAAGTACTACGGAAGCCAGAGCGTCAAGCTGCTCGGCGGCGTGACCGTGCAGGTCAACATCTTCACCCACTACGGGCGTCCCGAGCAGCAGTGTAAGTCGATCACCGTTCGCCTCGTCGATCGCGAAGACATGATCACGATTGGGGAATTGGAGTTTTAAAGACCGTAGCATGGCAGTCCCCTGCCAAGAATCATCCGCCTTCGAACGCCCGTGGTGCATGGGAAACGACCCGTAAGCTCGCAACAAGCCGAAAGCCCACGGAGCAGTGCTCCATGCTACGGAGCTATTCCGCGGGTCTGAGCAGATGCTACGTTGCACGTTGCAATTACCCGCAGGTTCAAGTAACTCACCAAAATGAACGGAGAAACAGCTGAACAACCCGCCGTCAAAAACAGCAGACGCCGCGTCCTGGGTAAACTTGCTTTGCTGTTGTTCAGTTTGTTGGTGGCCCTGATCGCGATCGAGCTCGTTTTACGCAAGCGAGATCTCACCTTTTCGATTGAAAACGATCCGAATTACGATCGTAGTGAGCGCTATTTTTATCCCGATCCCGCACGCCTTCACCCGTACGCAGCGCCCGGCGAGAAACCGGGACTTACCGTTGCGGTTATCGGAGACTCCTTCACCAACGGAGTGGGCGTCCCCTACCTGGATAAGTACGGGGTGCGCCTTGAGTATCTGCTCAATCTGAATGAAGGGGTGGCACCCGCCGTGGTCCATGTGAAGGCGCAGGACGGCACGTCCACCTTTACCCACTTTCGATTTTTGAAACCGCTGTTTGAGGAACACGGAAAACCGGATGTGGTCATCCTCGGCATCTGTCTGAACGATACGGAAGATGAGAACAATCGGGAGGAATTTAAAACATGGCGGAACAAGGGGATTCCCCGCCCACCAGAGGGCTTCACCAAGAGGCTTTGTAACTTCTCGAAACTGGCGACCTTCATCTACAACAAAAAAGAGGTGGTGCGGGCCATGACCGCGCACGAAGCATACTATCAAAATCTGTATGCCGATGAGTACAGTGGGTACAAAAGTTTTGTAAAACACATCGGGCTTATCAAAGCCAATCTGGACGAACAAGGCGTCATTTTTTTTGCCGTGATCTGGCCTTTGCTTGGCGACCTGAATCCAGCCACCTATAAATTTGATGCCATTCATGAAAAGATCCATGGCGTCCTTGAAGCGCAGGGGGTGCCCTACGTGGATCTCAAACCAACCTTTATGGGGAAAAATGCCGAGCGCCTGCAGGCCATTCCATTTGTCGATGGACATCCAAACGAGATCGCCCACCGCATGGCCAGCGAAACCATTTTCAAGGCCCTGGTTGAGCAGAAAATCATCCCGATTACCTACCGGCCACAGCACGCATCCGGTCTGGTCAGCGGGAGGTACAGACGCCGCTACGACAACTTTAATCCCGCCAAACACGCACAGCCTGAAACCGAGAAGTAGGCGGTATGAAATCTTTCGCTACGCCGTGGCTGAGGGAGGGTAATGATGCAGGTCCGCGGCCTCACAACCTTCACCGCACCTGTACATCTGGACCGTGCCCACTCCGCGACTTCTTGCCACTGAGTAGCTGCATTCTTTAGCCCCGGGATTCATCCCGGGGCATCTCCCCCTGACACCCCTCGGCCCGGAGGGAAATCCTACGGAAAACTGGCGTATTTCATACTACATTCCAACTCCTGAGCATTCACAAGGAACCTGAGGGAATGGGACGTGAAGCGTAGAATCAAAATTTACACGATGTTTACAGGAAGCATCATCGGCCTGGCCGTCATGGCCGAAGCGTCCGATATGGAATTCATCCGCATGCAACCGCAGGATCAGTCGATGACCTTGCAATGGTTGAGTGAGGCGGGAGCACACTACACCTTCGCATCAACGAACGACCTTGCTGCGCTGACCAATCAAACGGCAGCGATCACCAACATCATCGCGATCGGGGATGCGGCTCCAACATCCACCACCACGAGCTCCGTCACCCGCGCGGTTGCCGCCGATCAGATGTTTTTCCAAATCCAACGCGATCCGGCCGATGCCCAGGCCCTGGACCGGGCGGAAGCGACGATCACGCACATCGCTGAATCTACCGGATTCGTCTCGAGCGGAACCATCCTGACCAACAGCGGCTCATAGGGCAGCTACACCTCCGGCATCACGAGCGCCGACTGGATGCACTATTCCGTCGAGGCTACGGGCGTGAAGGACGGTTACGCACGGAGCGTCCATGTCGCCAACATCCACTTCCCGACCTTTGCGCGATACGCGTATTGGGTCCACGATAATCAAGATACGGTTATTATCCCCGCACACACATTTGGTGGCTGGTATCATTCCGATTCCCGCATGAGAATCTATTGCCAACCCGGGGTTGGACCAACCTTGCTCGGACCCATCTAAACTGGGGATCCGGAACATGACAATTTTCAGAATTGAGCGGGGCTAGACCAGGAGATTCTGCTGAACTCCAAGCAAGGGTCTATGACGGATGTTGATTTCACTCAACTGGCCATAATCGCATCGAACGGCGGACAGTATTTCAGCGGCGATACAGAGATCACCCTGACAAACAACCATATGCTGATATCCAACCCGATCGCGGGATGGACCAATCAGCTTGTTGCGATTACCAATGAATGCATTGTATTTGTCGGCCGAGAATCGAATCAAACGACCAGGCTGTATTTGGACGGTGGTGTTTTAGATGGTCGCTTAACCTTGGTTTCCGAAGACGACATCTTGATTCGGAGTCATACCCGATATTTCGGGAGTGCATCCTTTTTTACACCTCCGCCAGACGACAGCTTGGGATTGATTGCCAAGGATGACGTATGGATCAGTACCTTTGCTCCAGACGATTTGGATGTGCATGCATCGATCATCGCAGCCGGACAGCAAGAAGCGTTTGGGGACAGGGGGAACTTCGGCGTTACCAGCTACAACTCGCACGTAAATGGCCCGCGCGGAACGCTTACGATTTTTGAAAGTGTCGCACAGGATCAAATCTATCCCAAGGAAACCTATAATTCTCGGACAGGTATAACGAAAACGGGCTACGCTTCTGTTTATCGATACGACCCCCGCCTGGAAACCACACCGCCTCCGCATTACCCGCGCCTCCTCGACAAAGTCGAGCTGAGCGGCTGGAGTTACCCCGAGTAGCCACAGAAGAGCCACAGAAGAGCCAGGCGACAGCAAGCGGCCGCGGAAGCCCACGGAGCAGTGCTCCGTGCTACCGGAACGGAGCGCAACCGCGGAACCATCCGACCATTTCAGGTGAAATCATTCGGAAACCCGGGACGCACGACCGGCTAAAGGTCAACGTTTCCAGCGGAATCCGCCCGCGCACGCCGGTGGCCGGGGGGGCACACGTATTATGTGTGCATACGATCATTCTTCCCGTAGGATGATGATGGCTATCCCGCGCGCAAACAGCGCGAGTGTTCCAAACAACCCGCAGGCGTTTTTGCAACGCGTCGATGGTCCCGATCAATTTGCTGTAACCCTTTTCCGCAATGAATGCGGAATGCCAAAGATAACACCTGAAAGGAGTCATCTCATGGGCGACAAGAAAAGCCGAAAAGACGTGGCTAAAGGAAAAAAGCAGAAGGAAGCCAAGGCCGTAAAAACCGCAAAGGAACAGAAGGCCAAGAACCAGTCCCAACCGGGCACCTCAAGCTAACCCCAACCGGACCCATGGAGTCTTGCAGGGTTCTGACGACCCTGTGAGGTCCGTGGTTCCGACGGTGATCGCGACGGGTTGCGCGAGCAGAAGCCCGCCGCAAATGGATAGGCTCTGCCAGCACTTACTTCCCCCTGCCAACGGGACATGGTTGAAAGATAGTGGCTTCTCAGGTCGAAAGAATGGCGATAGGTTGGGTAGAGTAGAGATATGAACACGCACTCAACCATCGCACGTTCCCTGGCCGTCTTCTGCCTTATCCTGACCACCCTGCTCCTTCCGGCCCAGGAAACCCAAACGGATGCGCTGGCGGAGTTGAAGCAAGCGTTCACGACTCAGCTCGCACAAATCCAGGCACCGCTTCTTGAATGGGATATAAAATACCTCGCTCAGCTCGATAAGATGGAACGCGCCGCCATGACGGAAGGCAACCTTGAGCTTCTGGTCGCCATACGCGGTGAGAAAGAAGCCTTTCAAGGTGGACCAGCCATCCCGGATACCTTCCCCAGCCTGCAGCGGGCGCGCGCGACCTACGTAGGTACCAAACAGCGTATGCAGCTGGTAAATGCGCGCACCGAAGGCCGACTCCTCCAGGCCTATGGCCGCTCCCTGCAGGACGTACAGGCACAATTAACCCGCGGAGGGAAGCTGGAGCGGGCCATCGCAGTCCGTTCGGAAGTTGAACGCGTAGAAGCCGAGCTCCGCACCCTGGCTGCGAGAGTGGACCAAAGCCATTCGACACCCGCCCCGGCTCCGGGGGGTACGACCAATACCGGCACGGTCACGTCCAAGCTGGTCGGCCGCTATCCCATGGTGGAAGGTTTTGCTGGAGTGGTAAAAGCCAGTTATGGCGGCAGCTACGCTACCTATCGTGGTGAGAAGGTTGAATCTCATTGGATCTACGCCAATGGCCGGGGCGAATCAGTTGAATGGAAAACCGCGAAGGTCGATACGCGCAAGGCGACCGCCCCCATGGTCACGTTTAAGTGGGCCGGGGCGAACGGCGAAACGAAGGGCAAGCACGACCTGTATTTCAATGGCAAACACATCCTCACGATCGACTGCAGAGTCAAAGAGGACCAGATCTGGAGTAACGATGGCTACGAACTGGCGTTTGATTTTCGCTCCTACAACCAGGGGAACAGCGGCATCTATTACCTAACCGTGCCTCGCCCGGCGATCCTTCGGGATAAGCAACAGCGGCTTAAGTTCGTCGAAAGCGAAAGCGGAATCGGCGACATGGATTGGATCATGGTGCATGGCTTTACCGACATGCTGGAACAGAAGTAGCGAGGGGGTCCACGGACAGGAAACGGACCCGCGGTGGTCGCTCAGGCTCCCGGTGCTACCCCTTCCACCTATCCTACTTTCTGCGTAGCCTGGAAAAGCCTTGCGGCGAGGTACGAGGCGCTTGGCGTTATCTGTCCCCCACGGCAAGCGCGGGTCCACCTTTTGTTCCCGCGGAAAGCGGGAACAAGTTCCCGCACTCCAAAATCAAGCGGGCTCGAGTTTGCGGGTGCCGAGGAATTGAACGTTCTCCGCTTTAATGCGTAAGCGGGTTCGGAACTCGCCGCCTTCGACCTCCCAGCGCTCGAATTGCAGGCGGCCTTCGATCAACGCGGGCGAGCCTTTCTGCAGGTATTGCTTACACGCCCGGGCCTGCGCCCCCCATACCACGATGTCGACGAAGCAGGTGGTCTCGACCTTCTGTCCTTTCTTGTCTTTATAGTATTCGTTGATGGCGATGCCGAAGTTGGCGACGGTGACGTCATCCCCCACTTGTCTGCTCTCCGGATCGCGGGTCAGATTGCCCATCACGATGACACGGTTCATGGTTCCCATAGCTGTACTCCATTTCTATTTACGTTTCAGATCACCCGGTCGATTGCCGGGACACAGGAGATAGGAATGCAGCCCCCATGCCAGGCGGGGGGAACCGTCCAAAAGCGCCGGATTTGAAGGGGTTTATCGGGTACAGCTTCAACTTCGGTTGAAAACCGTTTGAACGAAGGTTGAAAAGTCGATGCGGGTCTGTTAGCGAATCAGCCCTCAACAGCCCAGGACCCTCTCTATGAAAACAACCATCTTCCCTGTCCTTTTCTTTAGCCTCTTCCTTCAACTGACCGCACGTGCGGATTTGGTGTTCCTGGTTGGCGTCGACCAGGCCGCCTCCCCTTTCCAGGCGGAGTTCGAACAGGAGAACGGTTTACCCATCGACGATGACTACTATTACGAGGACGGCGATTATACCGGACTCACCGCGACTTCGGGGAATTGGACCGGTGGCCAGGAGATCCTGAAAAATGGAGATAACGCGGATGAACTAGGCATGCCGCGCGCCATAACCACGGGCGCCACGACCTTCTACATCCATTTCCAACTCACCCCGGAGGAAGTGGCCATGAACTCACTCCTCTTCCGCACCGAGCTGGTTTCGGTCAAAGCCACGACCACGAGCGAGGTGACGTTTTACATGAACAACCAGCCGCTGTTCGTTCAGCCCGCGGTTGGACCGGAGGGCCAAGCGCAAGTCCCGGTGAATATTCTCTTCAGCCCGGCTACGGGCAATGCGGTTGCGGGCAGCAACTTCATTACGGTGTCGCGTACCGGTGGTGACGACGCGGGAACAGGTTCGGCCTGGATGCAGTTCGACTTCCATGAGCTGCAGGCGATTCCGGAACCGTCGACGGCCAGTCTTTTGCTGATCGGGATATCCCTGATGATCGCCTTGCGGAAAATGTTTCGCTAGACATTCGTAGGTTGGGTATCTGACCCGACGTTTACACGGGCATGGTACGTCGGGTCGGAGACCCAAGCTACTTCAACTTCTCCCACTCCAACTCAAAGTTGGGGGTGAACTGGCCATTGCCCAGGGCGGCCTCAATCTCCGCGCTCGACCAGAAGCGTCCGTCTTCGAGCTCTGAGGCCTGGAGATCAAATGGGCCGTCATGTGTGGTGCGATAGGTCCGGATGAATTCGCTCTCCACGGGCGAACGCCAGAGATACTGGTGAACAAACTCCAGCAAGGCGGGTGACGTCCCCAGCTCTTCGCTCATCTCGCGTTTCGCGCCCACTTCGGGTTCCTCGCCTAGCTCCAGATGCCCGCCGACGGAGCTGTCCCATTTACCGGGCTGGATGTCCTTATGAAATCCGCGCTGCTGCAGGAAGAGCTCGCCGCGGGCGTTATAGACCATCACGTGCACGGCCTGGTGCAGAAGTTCGGGATTGCCGTGACACTCCGCGCGCAAGGCTTTTCCGATGCGGGTGCCCGCTTCGTCTACCAGATCAAACCATTCGTCCATGCTCATTTCTTTCGCAGATTCTCGGGAAGCTGCAAAGGCAGAAACCGCCTCAGTTCACGAATTTCCTGGGGGCTGTATTGCGCCCACCCCCGCTGGTCGACGAGATGGGGGTAGTCGCGATGAAAGTACCAGTCGCCCGCGTCGATGGGCAGGTTCGCGATACGTTGGGCCAAGGCGAGCATGATGCGATCTTCGGAAACGACGGGTACGTTCATCTCGGTCATCGCCCAGGAATTGAGATTCAACTCCCGGTATCCGGGCAGGGCCGATGCCTGGGTCCAGGGCTGTATATCTGCGGGCAGCTGGGCGGCAGCGGCCTTGTCAAAGAACACCACGATCCGTTGCTGCTGGCCGGAATAGAGATGGAACGACAGGTAGCGATCCCAGCGGGAGAACAGGGAGAACATCGGCATCAACCCCACCAACAAAAGGAGCAGGCCGGTCAGGTAACGCAGACGACCCTGACCGAGTGCGCGCCACCCGATTCCGACACCCGGAAAAAAGAGCAGGGCAACCAGGGCCATCATGGCGAGATTCCAGGGCCAGACGACGGAGTTGACGTCTTTACCCAGGGGGCCGATCATCCCGAGGATTACCACGTGGGTGATCATGGCCAGGCCACCCGCCCACCGGGCGGTCGGCCGCAACAAGAGTCCGATCCCGATCAGGATTTCGATCCAGGGAATGGCATGCCCACTGGCGAGGACCAGCGGGTGCAGACTCGTGGAGCTGGCCTCGAGCAGGCCGGAGGCGAGGTAGGTGCGGAAGAGGTGGTCAAAGCCCGGACCCAGCTTGTGCACGCCACTCCAGAAATACACCCCGGCCACCACCAGCCGCTGCAGATCATACAGCGACTTCGCTCCGATCCTTGGCTGGTCGGGCTGAAAAAAGTAAAAAGGCAAGAGCATGAGCGCATATTGATACGCCCAGGGCTGAAGGCGCATCTGGTCGAAGAGCACCAGCATCACCAGGCAACCCAGAGCCGCGGTGATCCAGGTTCGACTGGGGAGGACGACGTAGACCGAAAGGGAAAGTAGCAGCCCCACAAACAGCCAGGCATCGAGCATCCGGGGCAAAGCCACGGGCAAAACCGGAACGGCGGGAAACTGGTGGGCACCGGTCCAAAGCCGCCACGAGAGAAGCAGCGACCAGGCAAAGCTGATACAGATCACCGATCGCAACGCGACCTGTTTATGTTCATCGGTCCAATACACAGCCCAGTACTTTAACCCGTCAGACGGTGGAAAAGCCATGCTGCATTCGCCTGCAGCGAAGTTCTCTTTTTTAGTATGTACCGCCCTCGTTTTACGCTAGACTACGGCCCGAGACGGACAAGAGGGCTGCCCGTAAAAGGAGCGATCATGAGAAGTGAAAATGGGGTCATTCTGACCAATGTAGAGCGTATACCCGGATATGAAATTTCCGAAATGCTTGGCCTGGTTCAAGGCAGTACGATTCGAGCCAAACACGCCGGACGGGATTTTATGGCGGGGTTAAAAAATATCGTGGGCGGGGAGCTCAAAGGGTACACCCAACTCCTGCAGGAATCGCGGGTGGAAGCCACCAACCGTATGATCGCCCAGGCGAAAGAGCTCGGAGCCAATGCGGTGATCAATGTGCGCTATACGACGTCCTCGGTCGCGCAGGGTGCATCAGAAATCCTGGCCTATGGCACCGCCGTATCGCTGGCTCCCACAGCACCGGCCGCTTATCAAACGCCACCCGCACTTTAACGCCGGCCAGCTGGAGTAACCATCATGTTTGAACTCATCACCTTTCTTGTGCTCCTGGGCCTGGGATGGTTCGTGGGCCGCACCAACGAGCGTCGTCACTACAAGTCGATCGTCGCGCGTGAAGCCGCAAGCCTGAATCGTCCGGCCCTGAGTTTTGATGCCGAACAACTCGACACCCAGGTCGCCAGTGGGAATGTGGCGACGGGCAGCGTCGTGATCTCGATCGACTACTTCAAACAATTCATGTCCAGCTTTCGCATGATTTTCGGGGGCGAAATGAAATCGTACGCGTCGTTGATCGATCGCGCTCGCCGGGAGGCCCTGCTGCGCATGAAGGAATCCTGCCCGGATGCCGACCTGTATCTCAACACCCGCCTGGAAACGTCTTCGATCTCCCAGGGCGCAAAGGATCGGATTGGCTGCATTGAAATTGTGGCCTACAGCACGGCCGTCAAACTCACGCCCTCTTGAAGATCGTCAACAAACCGCTGGTCGAAACCGCGGATGTTTCCCGCGGCGGCGAATCCCGATGGGCGCAGTTCAAGAATCTGGTCTATGTCGTGGGCGTGCTGGTAGGCCTGTATTTCCTCTTGGGCTATCTCGGCTCCTGGGTGGGCGCGCATCTGCCGGATCGTTGGGAGCGCAAGCTGGTGGCCTGGGTGCCTGAAAAAACCGTCAGCGAAGACGCGCCCCGCCGGGAGGAGTTAATTTTCAACACCTTGACCGAAGGGGAAACCCTGCGCGACCTGAACTACCGCCTCTTCACCCTGGACATGCCGGAGGCGAACGCCTTCGCCTTTCCCGGCGGGGGCATTGGCGTGAGTGATGCCCTACTGGAGGAGGTCGAAACCGAAATTGGCCTCGCCTTTGTACTCGCGCACGAGCTGGGGCATCATCAAAATCGTCACATCACCCGGCGGTTGGGTCGCGGCCTCCTGCTGGCCCTCGCGAGCAGCCTCTTCGGCGCTACCAGCCACCTCGACCCGGTACAGTCCGCAGTAAATCTCGCCGAATCCGGATTTTCACGTGAGCAGGAACGGGAGGCCGATCGCTTTGCGCTGGAGATGATTCACCGCAAGTACGGGACGACCGACGGGGCGACCGAGTTTTTTGAAAACCTGGCCGCAGACGGGAAAGAATCCGCCCTGCAGAAATATGTGGGCTCCCATCCGCTGACCGGGGAGCGGCTGGCCGATTTGAAGGCCTACGCCGAAGAATTGGCGAACCGATAAGCAATACGCTTACTCCGCCATCAAGTCTTTCAACAAGCCCGACACCTTGTCTTTCAACCAGGCATCCACGCTTTTTCCTTCGGCGAAGGCTTTCTCCTGAAGAACGATGTACTCCCGCTGGGTCACCCGGGTCTGGCCTTTGATCTCACAGGCATTCGGCACATCCAGCCAGGCTTCGCGCACCTGCTTCAGCTGATCCGCAGAGAGACCAAAGGATTTCATCAGCCCGGTGGCCATCATAAGATTGCCCATGGGATTCATATGCACGCCATCGGAAGTCAGCTGGTTGCCCTGGATATCGGGCTTGAGCCCGGCGCGCATGTCGGCATCGAGGTCCGCCAGTAGACATTTTTTATCTTTCGCCAATTGACGTATGAAGGCATTGTACGGAGCGAGCTTCTGGTTGTTGTCGTTATCGGGCTCTTCACCAATCATGGTAGCGGTGAGGAGCATGACCTTCACGCCCGCGGACTGGCAGGTATCGACGATCTTCGTGATGTTCGCCTTGTAGGGTTCCAGCTTCACGCCGTTGTCCCCGTGCCAGACATCGTTTACGCCGCAGCTGAGGGTCATCCAGTCGGGCTTTTTGCTCAGGACATCTTTCTCCAGGCGCGATAGCATCTGGTTGGATTTGTGGCCCCCGATCCCGGCATACACCGGCTTGACCTTGATGCCGAGCACGTCCAACCCGCTTACCACCCGGTATGCATATCCGGCCGGACGCTGGGCACCGGCGGCGGTAATGGAGTCGCCGAGAAACGCGATGGTCTGGCCATCCTGTATGGCAATTTCGCCGGCGATAACCAGCCCGTTAAGGGCAAGAGCTGCAGTAATCATACGAGTGATCCGAGTAAAATTCATAAACGTTCCCTGGGTTGATAGGTTCAAAAATCCTGTGGTCGCCGATCGTAGCATAGAGGTACCCGCCGGGCGATACGCGTGTGGCCAGACGATCGGCTCAGGAACGAAATTCGTTCTCGAATGCGGCGTAAGCCTTGACCAGCTCGTCGTACACCGCGACGGCATCAGGCTGCGGTTTCATCTCGGAACTCGCAACCGGTTCGGTAAAGCCTTTTACCGTATCCCGCCAGGCGGGGGCGGTGCTGTCTTCGCCCAGCCAGGCCTGTGCCGCACGCAGGGCCGCACCCAGGGAGGCGCCACTGGTCGATTCGAACTGGAACACCGGGCAATTGTGCACGTTGGCCATGATCTGCAGGATTTCCTCGTTGGAGGAGGCACCCCCGGTTGCGTAAATCTGCTCGGGACGAATCCCCATCCACGCGGAATGGATGCGCATGGACATCATCTGGGCTTCCACCACGGCCCGGCAGTTGCCGGCGACATCGAGGGGATCGAGGCCCCGGCGTTTGACGCCCGGGGTCAACACGGTCGGGACGATCTCCGGTTCAAACCAGGGTAACAACAATTTCCCCTGGTTACCCGGAGGGGTTTCCTTGATCATGTTCGAAAAGCCGAGCCAGTTCAGGCCGTAGGTATTGCACACCTTCTCGCGCGCGAGCGATCCGTTTTTAAAACAGATGAGGGTCATGTAATCCCCGGTGGGGGAGCCGAAGACATGGCCTTCGCCATGGGGATCCACATGGCACTCCGCCATGGTCCCGAAATAGGTGTCGCTCGTGCCCAGGCTGATCGCCACCATGCCGGGATCGACGAGGCCGGTGCCGATGACCGAGCTCGGATTGTCGCCAGAGAAAGGCGCGACCCGTGCTTCGGGATGAAAGCCATAGCGGGCAACGAAGTATGAGCTGATCTTTCCGCAAACCGAATCGCCCGCCGCGAGCGAGGGCAACTTCTCTGCCAGCCCGGGGGCCGTGGCATTGAGCGCGCCGGGGTGCCAGGTCTTGGCGGTGATATTCATCAGGTTCATGCCCGCGCCGTCACCGTGATCGATGGGGGCGATTGAACCGCACAGAATCGAGCAGATGAATGAGCTCACCAGGGCAATGTCGGTCGTCTTCGCGTACGCATCCGGGTCTTCTTTGAAAAATTTCCGAATCTGCGGCCCGGTAAATCGCTCAAAGGTGTTCGACCCGGTGATCGCCGTGGTTTCTTTCATGCCACCGAGGGCTTCGCGGATCTCGGCACATTCTTCACTGGTCGAGGAGTCCATCCAGATGGGCGACGTCTCTCGCGAGAAGATACCCTGGACCTGTTCCAGCAAGGGCTTGGCAGCATCGAGCGACGCGAGCCGGGGACGCGCAGTTTCATTCAGGTAAACCGAACCGTGTTGCTGACCGGAGCCGGAAACCGCCAGGATCGTCCCGAGACTGACCTCCTTCTGTAACACGGCCAGCAGGACCTCGAGTGCAGCCACCCACAAGGTCGGCGGCGTATGCGCGATATGGCGATCCGGGTTGGGCAGCACGCCATTCCGCGTTCCGTATCCGGGAAACGTCTGATCGAAATTAACCGAGTGCTCGAATACCACCTCTCGGCTGTCCAAGTCGATGACCGTACCCGTCATCGACTGGGTACTCGAATCAATCCCAAGAAATAAACGCGCCATAGCTACGGCCCAAGTAAGGGTTAAAAGTAGGTTAAGAGTGGGTTAAGAGTAGGATTAAACGATTTTCGTGCTGTGCACGTAGTCGTTAAGAATGTTCTCGAGCATTTCCTGACGGCCACTGATCTTTTCCGGCTCGCCCTGCTTGATCGCATAGGCTTCCAGCTCGGGCAGCGAGGTCTTCCCGCTGAGAATCTTCTTCCCGATACCGCTGCGATAGCCTTTGTAGCGATCCTTGA
>JBLIND010000040.1:0-25459 GCA_047639095.1 Candidatus Omnitrophota bacterium
AGAGCAGTTCGACGACCCGGTTGAAGCGCCCGCACTGACCCAAAACGTTTAACCCCCGAATCTCTTATGCAATTACGAAACTACACCATTCTCCTGATCACGCTGCTCGTTTCCGGCGCCCACGCTGACATTGGACGCGGTAAACTCCTCTATTCCCAGCTCTGCTTCACCTGTCACGGACCGGTGCTCGATGGTGGAATCGGTCCTTCACTCAAAGACGCGTACTGGCGACACGGTTCTTCTCCGGAAGCGATGCTCGAGGTGATCAACAAGGGCATTCCCGATACCCCGATGATTGCTTACGAAGCGGTCTACCCCGAAAGTGACCGTCTCGCGTTGCGCGATTTTATTCTTTCTGAGCAGGAAGGGATGCGGGAAGTCGTGCGTTCGGTGTATCCACGATCCTATTTCAACGACATGCGCTTGACACCGACGTTGTTCGATTCCGTGGAGTCGCTTTCTCAAACTCCACTTCCGGAAAACGTCTACTACATGGATCGTAGCGTTGACGGGGTGATGCGTGGACAATCCAAGTTGTATATCAAAGAGCCGGGTACCTACTTTTTTAATGTCCGCTTGCTCGGCCGCACCTCGATCTATCTCGATGGCGAGGAAGTGCATTACTCGGATGAAAAGACCGACGAGCGCACCCACGTAAACAAGAAGTTCGATCTCGCACCCGGTGCTTACGCCCTTGAGATCCTGCACGAGGAAAAGACGACGCACTCGTATCGCTTCCACGCGGTATTGAGTGAAGGCAAGGGCGAAAATATCCCGCTCGTCGGGCGCAGCCTCGAGGGCAACGTGCCCAAGGTCATCACCGCGCTGCCCGAGGCGCAGGTAATCCGTAAATGGATTGACGGCCTCCCGCCCCGGACCCTGCTCTGTCTTCTCCCCAATCAGGTGTTGGTCGCCTACAACCCGGTCGACGGCCAGGTACTCAAGGCCTGGCACGGTGCGGCAGTCAACCAGACGCCGTCCCTCCCCGATCGCAGTGCGAAACCTTCGGCGTTGCTGGGCACACCGATCACCGATCCGATGCCCGAGGGCTTAAGCACCGAGCACCTGCGCTTTCTTTACTACGAAGTACACGCTGATGCGGTGCACCTGGTCTCCGACATCGATGGCACCTTGAAAACCGTGATCATCGCGCCGCAAAGCACCCAATCCTTTGCCGTAACTACGAATTGATCGACGTCTATGCTCGTCAAAGAATCGTCGTAGAATGCCCATCCTACGAGCTACCGTTGGCTCTATGCAAATGACACAAACTTAGGGGGCAAGAATCTTTAATTGGTCGGAACACGAAATCTACTCATGAAAAAACTTATCCATCTTCTTACCCTGCTCGCAATAGGTAACCTCACCCACGCGCAGATCCCCGCCGGCTACCGCCTGGAAACCGTTTCGCTGCCCCGCGGCGCGGTTTCCATCCTCGGGGTGTGCCACAAACCCGACGGAACGACCGCGGTGGCGACCTGGGAAGGCGAGGTCTGGGAATACAAGAACAAGACCTGGACGCGTTTCGCTGAAAACCTGATGGAACCCAATGGCATATATTATGACGCAGAAGAAAAGGCCTACTACGTGGCGCAGAAACCGGAACTCACCCGCCTGATCGATTACAACGACGACGGACGCTGCGATCGCTACGAGAGTGTGACCTACGAATTCGGAATTTCCGGGGAGTACCACGAATACCATTTCGGCCCGGTGGTTGACTCGCTAGGACGTAAGTACGCCTCGCTGAATCTCGGCGCACGGGGAGAGTTCATCGTGCAGGACGGCAAGGAGCAGGGCAAGGGCGGCGGCAACATGGCCTACAACGCTCCCTGGCGCGGGTGGGTGTATCGCTCGGACCGGCCGGGGCACTTCCACCCCCTGGCCTCGGGCTTTCGCTCGCCCTGCGGGATCGGCATGAGTCCCGATGATGAACTCTTCATCACCGACAACCAGGGCGACTGGGTGGCGGACTGCTGCCTGTATCACGTGCGTGAGGGCAATTTCTACGGACATCCCGCGTCGCTGCCCGCGCGGCCGGATTTCACCAAGGAGCGCGTGCTTTCCATGACCGCCGCCGACTTTGCCAAGCTTCGCACACCGCCCGCGGTGTGGTTTCCGCGCGAAGCTATTGCCAACACCCCCGGCAGCCCGGTCTGGGACACCACCGGCGGCATGTTCGGCCCCTTCGAGGGGCAGATGTTCATCGGCGATCAGCGGCAGTCGAATTATTTCCGCTGCGACGTAGAGAAGGTCGATGGGGACTATCAAGGCTGGTGCGTCGATTTTCTGCGCGGTACTGCCTCGGGGCCGGTGAAGATGTCTTTCGACCCTCAGGGCCGCCTGTGGTCGGCGCAGGTCGGACGCGGCTGGTTCAGCGTCGGCGGCAAGCGTACCGCGCTGCAGTATGCGGAATGGGACGGCAAGACCACGCCCTTCGCGATTCATTCCGCATCGCTGACCAAAACCGGCTTCGAGGTGACCTTTACCCAGCCCATCGAAAAAGCGGTTACGCCTGCGGTCCGTTCGTATCATTATCACTACTACAGCACCTACGGTTCGCCGCCGGTGGACGAGCAAACACTCGTGGCCAGCAAGGTCGCGTTATCGAAGGATAAGAAAACGATCACCTTCGACGTTCCCCTCACCGCGGGCAAGGTGTACGCCATCCAGTTTCCGGGTCAGCAAAGTCGTGAGGCCGCGGGTTTCGACTTCGACACCATTTACTATACCGCGAACAAGCTGCGCCCGGCCAAGGAGCCGGGACCGGGCCGTAGCGTCGGTTGGCACCTCGCGGGATCGGGCTGGAAGCGTAACGACAAGAACCGCCCGATGCCTCCCGTCGTCGCCCCGCTAGCCACCGAGCCATGCACGGTGACGATGCCGGAGAACGCGACCGTGCTCGATGCCAGCCAGTGGAGTAATCCGACCTGGAAATTCGACGACCAGGGGGTTTTGCCGCGCGGCGAAGGACACAACGCGACCCAAACCGCTTACGGTAATGCCCGCATCCATCTCGAGTTTCGATTTGACCCGCACAACGACCCGAAATGGCAGGGGCAACTCTACGGCAACTCCGGCGTCTTCCTGATGACCGGCTATGAGCTACAGGTGGTCAACAGTTTTAAGAACCCGACCTTTGCCGATGGCCATTGCGGAGCGATTTACGGCCAACATCCACCCCGCGTGAATGCCTGCCGCAAACCGGGCGAATGGCAATCCTATGACATTCTCATGAAGGCCCCGGTGTTCGGAAAAGATGGAGCGGTGCAGGAGCCCTTACGCGCCACCATCTTCCACAACGGCCATTTGATCCACGACGACGTGTGGGTCTACGGCGAAGTGGGCGGCCCCTACAAACCCCACGGAAAACGTCCGCTCATGCTCCAGGATCACAAGGGTACCGAGGTGTCCTTTCGCAACCTCTGGATCGTTCCCGACATCGATTACGACAAGTCGCTTGCCGCCTTTCGCCGTAACTTCAGCAACGCGTCTGGGCCTTTCGCGCAGGTGCAGACAAAAGCGGAAACACCCCCCATCACCATACTGTCTGCGAGCATGGTGCGTGACATGGATAAAAACAACGACCGGGAGATTACTCCGGAAGAGTTCATCGCGTACCGCGCGGCGCAATTCGACCCCGCAGATACGAACCGCGACGGTGTGCTGGACGCAAACGAATTCCCCCATGCCAGCGCGCTCAAAGCCAACGATACCAATCAGGATGGCAGGCTGAGTCGTGAGGAACACCTCGCGCTCTTCCGTAAGCAATTTGCACCCAATGACACCAACGGCGATGGGTTGATCACCGCTGCCGACAAGAAGCGGGACAAACGTTAGGCAGGCCTCGTGAAGCGAATCTACGATGCGTGCGATCGACGACCGGTGATCAGCGAAGAGCAGGTCTCCGGCAGGTGGCAATACTGCTTCGTGCTGCCCGCCAGCTATACGGTCGAGACGGTTCCCGTGCCGAAGGACTCGCGGGTCCGTCTGTCCGTCATGCCCGCGAGTCGATCCGCCGCGCTTCGCTACGCTGGTACCTGGCAGGAGAAACGCATGCGCGCGAAGACCGCCGAGCTGCAGGACTGGCTGGCGGATAGTGCCTGCGAAGCCATGTCCGATACACGTTCGGCCGGATACGATCCGCCCTGGACCCTGCCACCCTTTCGCCGGAATGAAGTGATCGTCGACGTTGAACAGCGCTGACCTCTGGAGTGGGGGAACTCATTCCCGCTCTTGCCGCAGCAATTTATTGCAAGGCTGGCCCATACATGGGCGGACGCAGAGCGGCGATAAGTCGCCCCGGCCCAGAGCAAGCATATGGCGCCTCCTCGTCTGCTGGTCAACATCGCGGATTGACCCGGGGCGCTCATCGAGTACAAAGCGCCATGCCTGATCACTGGAAACGTTTGACCCGGTTGGCCGGGCTTTGGCTGGCGTGCTCCACCGCCGTCTGGGGCCAGGACTTTTCATCCGTGCCCCGCCTCGCGAATCGGGCCGACTGGACGCTTACGGCCAGCCATGGCGCGCCTCACCTGAAGCTGGCGATCGATGGCGATATCGCGACCCGCTATTCGACCATCGCGGAAATGAAGCCGGGCATGTGGCTGCAGATTGCATTGCCGAAACAGGAAGCGGTTGCCGGGCTCTTGCTGGACCAAGGGCGCTCGAGCGGCGATTTTCCGCGCGGGTATCGGGTTGAGCTCTCGCAGGATGGCCGGGCCTGGACGTCCGTGGCCAGCGGAGCGGGTACGCGCGATCAATCCTGGATCTTCTTTGAGAAACAGCCGGCACGTTTCATCCGGATCACGCAGACCGGCGAAGGGCCTTACTGGTCGATTCACGAGCTGCACGTGCTCACAGAGATGGATCCCCGGATCGTGGTCTTTCGTAACATCCCGGTGAAAAATCTCGCCGAGGAGGTGCCGCACGTGCGCGAAACCGATCCGACGTTTCTGAAGCCGTATGCCGGACCGGTTGAGCGCGGCGTGGATACCTCCACCCTGCGCGGCAAGGTCATGTGTGGCTACCAGGGATGGTTCAACTGTGAAGGCGACGGCATGCAGGAGGGTTGGACCCATTGGGCGAAGCATCGGAAGCGCCTTCTCGGACCGGGCAACGTGACGGTTGATCTCTGGCCCGATCTCCGCGAGTACGAAGCCGACGAGCGGTATCCCACCGGGTTCACGCACGCAGACGGCCGGGTCGCAGAAGTCTTCAGCAGCGCCAACCGGAAAACCGTGCTGCGTCACTTCTCCTGGATGAAACAGTACGGGATCGACGGCGCGTTCGTGCAGCGCTTTGCCAACGGGTTGCGTCCAGGGTCCTCCTTGGTGAAGCACAAGAATGCCGTGCTCACCCACGCCCGTGAAGGTGCGAATCGGAATGGTCGGGCCTATGCTGTGATGTACGATCTCAGCGGGCTTCGCCAGGGCGAAACCGAGCGGGTGTTTCACGACTGGCGCCTGCTCCGGAGGAGCATGCGCATGGGCGAGGACTCCGCCTACCTGCAGCATGAAGGCAAACCGCTGGTGGCCATTTGGGGTGTAGGCTTCGGCGACGACCGTGCGTACACCCTGGCAGAATGTCGGGACCTCATCCTGGCCCTGAAAAAAGACGGCTGCGCCATCATGCTCGGGATCCCCACCGGCTGGCGGACCCTGGATCGGGATGCGGTGTCCACGCCGGCCCTGCACGAGGTGTTGAAGCTGGCCGACATGATCAGTCCGTGGACGATCGGTCGATATCACGATCCGGCAAGCGCGACGCGACACGGCGAGTACAACTGGAAGCCGGATTTGGCCTGGGCACAGGAAGCCGAATTGGATTACCTCCCCGTCGTGTTCCCGGGTTTCAGCTGGCACAACCTTACCGGCGAAAGGCTCGACTCCATTCCACGCCTGAAGGGTGAATTTTTGTGGTCCCAGTTCCTCGCCGCCAAAGCGGCCGGTGCGCAGATGGTGTATGTCGCCATGTTCGACGAGGTGGACGAGGCCACCGCCATTTTTAAATGCACCAACGACCCTCCGACCGGTGAATTTCTGACCTACGAAGGCCTGCCCTCCGATCACTACCTGAAGCTGACCGGTAAGGGCGCGCAGCTCATACGCCGCCGGGAATGAGCGGCCCGGATTCGCTTCCTGAGGCCTTTACCGCCGGTACCGGATCGGAAATCTTTTTACTGATTTATACCGATGCTCGGAACTGCGTTTGCAGTCTGCCCGCCTTCCTCTTCGGCCCGCTTTGGCGATCTCACCCAAAAAGCATGTGATTCGGCCCTATTGACACATTGCAGGGTCCACCTGCTGCATCTGGCATGATGCAAGCATTCTATCCAGGCGGTAAGGACGCGCCTTTCGGGTTAGGTGGTGCGTAAGAAGCTGAAACAAACACCTAAAGAAACAGGAAACGAACATGAATAAAATGATCACACCGCTCGCCGTTCTGGCGGCCTGTACTTTCGCCTCGGTTGGGGTCCCGGCTCAAAACAAGAACAAGCCCAGGCATGATCCGAAAATTGATATCATCACGACCTTTGAACTGGTGGACATGGATAAAGATGGGGTCATCGTGGCCGAAGAGTTCTTCGTGTACGTAAAGGAGCTTAGCTTCAAGCAGCTGGACACCGACAAAAACGGGACGATCAGCTATGCCGAGTGGCTGGTTGAGGAATCCGGTGAGGTCGGCCAGGAGCTGTTTGAGCGCATGGATAAAAACAAGGACCTCAAACTGACCCGGGGCGAATTCACCAACACTCCGCGCATGCGGGATGTCATTAGCCGACTGTTCCATACGCTCGACCGGGACAGCGACAAGCAGCTCAAAAAAGATGAGCTGTTGAACGACGACAATTAATCCACCCCTCTTCCAAAGGACCCTCATGAAAAAATATATATCTATACTCAGCCTGATTATCCTCCCCCTGTTGGTGGGCACTTCCTGCCAGACCGCCCCCGGTGGGCCGGGCGTAAACAATGCCCTTGCTGGCGGCGGCCTCGGTGCGCTGGCTGGTGCGGCCACGGGCGCGATTGCCGGCAATAACATTAAAGGCATCTCCAAGACCGAAGGGGCCGTTGCGGGTGCTATTGTCGGTGGCCTTCTCGGCACCGCGATTGGCAACAACCGTGATACCGCGAACCGTCAGAATGCGGACTTGAGTGCGCGGATCGACGCAACCAACCAGCAGGCCAATTCGACCGTCATCAATGTGACGAACTCGAACGGCAGCTATACCCCGGTGGTGCTTCACCGCAACGGGAATGGCTGGGTGGGCCCGCGCGGCGAGATGTACAACACCCTGCCGACCGAATCGCAGTTCAAAGGCATTTACGGCATTTAATCTCCTCCTCAGTAAAGTGCGGGCATGACTTCTTCGGAAAGCATGCCCGACCTTTTTCTGGATCTTTGTCTGCACCCATTACTCCTCTCACCTGGACCATCCGCTATGATCAGATTCTCACGTCTCTTCTTGCTGACCTGCAGCTTCACCGCCCTTGTTGTCGCTGCACCGGATGGCCTGAACGACCCCTAGCTCGACTGGTCCTTGGGCGCTTCGCTGTTGCCGTACACTTCCGGTCTCCTGGACCCTTTCAGCCCCTCCAGTTTCAGAGAAACTCTCGCCGAAGAATGGCCCGCGTTTGCGCTACTTGGTCTGGGTGCGCTTTACCCGCTCCACGATCTCGATGACAATGTGCTGAATGAAATTGGCGATGCGGTGGAGGTCTCCAAGAATTACGATGACTACGGTCTTGGCAGCCTGTGGTTTCTCGCGGCGGGCTCCGCGGTACTGGCCCCGCGGGACAGCGTCGCGCACGAGCTGGTGGTTTTGGGTGAGACGGCGGCCTTGACCGAGGCCGGACCGGGTCTGGCGTTCGTTAAGTCGTTCTAACCGCCCGCCGGGTCAGTTTTTCCCGTCGCTGGCTTCCGGGCTTTCCTCAGGGGAATCCGATTCTTTGCATCAATCGGTTGGGATCCAACCGGCCAGACCCGCCCCTGAGGAAAGGGCAGGTCTACGATGCAGGCACGGTGATCCGAGAAGGGGTGGACCAGGTATTTGTTGAAGGCCTTGAGGGTCTCCCCGTTGGTCGGGGCGAAAAAACGATCCGGCCCGGGGGGATGTTTCACGAAGATCCAGTCCAGACGATATTTGCCGACCGGCCCCAGGGGGCGGCGGACGGTGAAGCTGGTGACGTGCCCTTTGATGTCCCGCTGGTTCGAATTGGCCAGGGCGCGGCTGGCCCCGTTGATGGAGTGTTCGCGATTGCCCGCCCAGTCGAAACGTTGTCCATCGCGAAAGCGAAAGGCTTCGATGTGATCGAACATGGGTCGGATGGGATTGGGCGCGATGACCGGAATGTCGGCCGCCAGCGGGCTGTGGTAATTCTTGGTCGCGTTGAACAGCCAGCGTCCTTCACTGAAGAAGGTGCCGAAGGTCGTGGCTACGTTGAGCGCAAGCGACAGGTAGATGCGCGGATTGGCGAGGGTGTGGCGCGCGACTTTGAGCACCGAGGTCTTGCTGATATCCGATGGGGCTGAATTGAAGTCACCCGCCATGATGACGGGATGGGGGATGTCCTTGATGTAGCCAAGGATTTCCTGGATCTGGGCGTCACGCGCCTTGGGCGGACATTTGATTTCCAGATGGATGACGATCACGGACAGGGTATTGTCCGGCAGGCCGGGAACCTCGAGGTCGATGCGGAAAAAGTTGCGGCCGCCGACTTTCAGTTCGCGGTGAATCGTGTTCTTAAACAGCAGCTCTGATCCGAGTCGGCGTCCTTTTTCCAACGGGCCGAAGCGGTCCAGTTCGCCGCTGTGCCAATCATGCGCCTGGTATTTCAGTGGATGCAGGGTGACCTGCTTGATCGGGTAGCGACTCAGGATGGCCGATCCGAACAGGCCCTTGTATGCATGGGTGTCGACCTCCTTAATCTCCGTCGAGGCGCCTTTGATCGTTGACGAAGGCGGCTCCAGGCCCATTTGCACCGGGTCGATTTCCAGGTATTGCACCCCGTAGGCGTAATTCATATTCAGCGCGCCCGCCAGCTCGCCTGCAGCATCCCGGTAGCCGGATCGGGGCAGCCCGATATCCATCTCTTCCAGGATGATGATGTCGGACGCGGCCAGGCGAGCACGTTGCCGCATCATCCGTTCGTGCAATGGATCTCCTTCGGCCGTGTGGCGCGGGCTGATCATCTCGGCATAGGCCTCGGGGGAGCTCAAAGCCTCAATCACCCGGGGCATCTCCAGGGATTGCTCGATATTCCATTGGGTAAACCGCAGGAACGTTCCCAGGGTTTGATTGGCCGCGAGCTCGGGTCGATGGCCGGCGTACCAGGCTTCGTTATCGATGATAGGCGTCCGCCAGAAGGTATCCAGTTGTTGCGCGAGAGCGCCCTCCGGCTTCGGATGTTCGATCAGACTGCGGAGGGTTTCGTAGTCGAAATAGCTCGGATCGCTGCGGCGGACGTAGTCGCCTGAAAAGGTGCCCTGCAGGGGCATGCGTTCTTCGATGAGGGTGGCTAGCATGTTGTCCGGGTGGAACGATCGGCAGCCACTACCAAGAGCGAGGACCAGGACAAAGAGGGTCAAGCGAAGAAGATTCATAGGGCCACCTAGCATGTTGGTGTCAAAAATAAACAGCATATCCGGCGTGAACGCCGCCCGTGCTCCCTGCATGGAGGTGGAAGGTTTCCTCTTGCAGCAAAAGCCGGGCATGCCGGGCTGCCGTTGTCCGCCAGACGGTGTCTCGTGAAACGCGGTGCCCCCTGCATACCCGGTAAATAAAGCGTCTCATCCTTTACTGAAAAACCATTTTTCTGAACCGAAGCCTTCCTCGGGCGGAGTGGGTATGGGGTCCGTCTCCCCCTCGGCTGCGGGTTTGATCTCTGAGCCCGGGTCCGAAGAGGGTGTACTGGCCTCAGGGCCGAGTTTTTGCCGAGCAGTTTTTTTTTCCTCAGGTGAAGGGTTCATGATGAACTGGAAAGGCATAGGCCATGCCATATCGGGATGTATGTTTGATTCTGCGATATTTCACAGTAAAACCGGCGCTTTCCTGGTCTCTTCCGATTTAGTGGTTGAGTCGAACCGGAAGTTTCATAGCCTGTTGCTTACGGTCTATTTTCTCGTTTAAATTTTAGCCCCCTGGAGTTCATCATGCTGGTCCGCGTGGTCCTGGCCATTAAAGAGCCACCCTATCGTAAACGAATTGCACGCCTTTTGAAGGATCTTGACGTTCAGGTCGATGTCCTCACAGGTCAGGAGTTGAAGTGGGACGCGCTCACGCGGCGCAATGCGGATCTGGTGATTATGGGAGAAAGCCTGCTCCCGGAAAATCTCGATGAGGCCTTTGTTACCTTATCCGAAGCCGCCTATCCGCCAGGCATTGCCATACTGCTTGACTACGATGATTTGTATCGGGCCTCTTCCCTTCGGGCTTCCGGGGCCTGTGGGAGCATTTATTACGGCCTGGATGATCCGACGCTTGGGAGCCAGCTGGGCACCGTGATTGATGAGCGCTGCGTGCTCCTACAGAAGACGGTGACCGCTCGGCGCTTGAGCTCGCGCCCCCATCTTTCCGATTTCGTCTCGGCCAGCCCGGCCATGCAGGCCTTTGTCAAGATGGCGCGCCAGGTGAGCGACAGCGATGTGGCGATTCTCATTTCCGGCGAGACCGGCGTAGGTAAAGAACGCCTGGCCCGCGCCATGCACGAAGCGAGTCCACGCCGCCAGGGACCCTTCATTGCAGTGAATTGCGGGGCGATTCCCGAGACGCTCATGGAAAGCGAGCTGTTTGGACACGAGGAAGGCGCCTACACCGGAGCCACCCGGACGCGTCGCGGCTGCTTTGAGCTGGCCCACCGGGGCACCATTTTCCTCGACGAGATTGCCGAAATGCCCGCCCACCTTCAGGTGAAGCTCTTGCGGGTGCTCCAGGATTTTCTGGTGACCCCGGTCGGCAGCGAAAAGACCATTCCCGTCGATGTGCGGGTCATGGCTGCCACCAACAAAAACATCCAGGAGGAAATGGAAGAAGCGGCGTTCAGGAAAGATCTTTTCTATCGCTTAAGCGTGATCCAGCTTGAGCTGCCTGCGCTTCGTGACCGCATCGAAGATATTCCGATCCTGGTCAATACCTTCGTCGAGGAGATCGGGGCGCGCATCGGCAAGCGTGTGGCCGGGATCCGGCCCGATGCGGTGGAAGCCCTCTGCAAGTACAGCTGGCCCGGCAACATTCGCGAGCTGATCAATGTGCTGGAGCGGGGTATCCTGCTTTGCGAGGGCGAGGAGCTGGTTCCCTTAGACCTGCCGGAAGAAGTACGTTTTGCCTCCTCCCTGCCCGGTGCAGAAATTAAAAAACCTTCTCAGGAACTGATCCCGAGTGAGTGGCTGGAGCTTCCGTTAAAGGAAATCCGCCAACGCGTCGTCGATCAATACGAACGCGAATACCTGACCAAACTCCTCGAGCTGACCAACGGGCGCATCAGCGAAACCGCCGAACGGGCCGGAATCGAGCCGCGCTCGCTGAATGGTAAGATGAATAAATATGGTCTGCGTAAAGAGCAGTTCAAACGCCAGGGTTCGTAAATACGAGATTCTTCCGCGTATTGGATTTCCGGTTTACCGGTGAAAATTTGACTGGTCTCCGGACCTGCGATGGATGGATGTCTCTGAGGAATGGGGGATTCGGAGGAGGAATCTCCTTTTCGTCCCGGATGGCATGCCCCCGGCTATAGGGGCGGGGGATAGAAGACCACTCGATACCCATGAAGCACGACTACACCTGCAGCATTCAAGATGATCAAACGCTCACCAGCCTGCCCCATTCTTGGTCGGAGGATGACTATCGCGATTTATTGAATTTCCTCGACCTCGATCTCGTGGAGGCGATTCCCGCTGCCGAGCTCGCCGACATGGCGATCATGGCGCTTCAGGATCTGGATCCCATCGAAGCTTCCGCGAAGGTCCTGACCAATCGCATGTCGGATTTACTCACGCCGGGTCAGATCAAAAATTGCTCTCAGGAATTGCGCGAGGAGCCCTTATGGGAGGAGTATCCCGAACCCGCGGCCCATCGGCGGTTCTTTGTTTGTCAGGACCTGCTTTCCCGCGTGTTCCCCGGCACCTATGCCATCCCCGAGGCACGCTCCGTGACCCTGCAGGTCGCGGGTCCACTGGTCGGCCAGCTCCACGACCCGATCGATTGCGAAACCGTTCTCCGTATCCTGGCCCAGGGCATGGATGACACCGCGATCCTGACCCGCCTGTACGGCGCCCAGCTCGAGGCCAGCGGCCCGTTCTCGGAAGCCGAATGCATTCTCTGGGATTGTGAAACTCTTAAACTCGACGACACCGGTGCGACTGTACGTATTATCAGCTCGCAATATTGGATGCGAGGGCTACCGGACGAGGGGCGATTCACCGGTCAGGTCTAGTTTTACCGGGAAGAGGATCGATGTATAAAGCAGCGCCTGTTAAACATGAAGTGATGCGGAACAGAACGGAAATCCGGAGCCATTGGCACCGACTTTTATTTGCCGGCCTGCTGGGAATCAGCTCCGTGTGGGGCCAATCCAAGCTGCTCATGGGGGACTCTAAGACTCCGCTCGAGGTAGTGGAAGCACCTCAGGTCACCTATTCCAATGTCATCAAGCAGGTTCAGCGTGAGTTGGTGGAACTCCATGCGGATTCCACCAATGCCGTGCCTGCAGAAATCACCCAGAAGCTGGACAAGCTCAAGCAGATCCAGAAGTTGGCCGAGGAGTGCCAGGGTGTGTTGCGCACGCTCGAAACCAAGCTGGATGCACGCGTCATCGATCTGCCGGACCTCGACCAGCTTCCGCCGCCCTGGTCGGTGCTGGAGGTCGACAAGGTCCGCACCCTCCAGCGTGGTCGAAAGGCGACCCAGTTGAAATACCAGGAGATCCTTCAGACCGCGGTTCAGGAAACGGACTATGCCAAAAAGCAGCTGCTGGTCCGAAAGCAGGAGTTGCGTGCGTTAAAAGAACTCAGCCAGCCCAGCGCCGAGCAGAAAAAACAGATCGACCAGTTGCCGTATGAGATTCGGCTGCTCGAGCAGACCGCCGAGCTGCAACAATTGCGCTTGAGAGTCGCTCGTCGGGAGTCGGAACACCTCGCCACCGAGATCCAGCAAATCGATCTACTGCGCGATCGCCTACGCCGGAAAATTGCCTTCAACTCATCGTCCTATCAGGACGTGCTTGTGAAGCACGATGAGCGCGAAGCCAATCTGAATCGCCAGCGGGAAAAGTACAGCCTGCTCCTGCGGGTCGAAGAGGCGAGCGTCCCGACGCCCGAACGGTTGGAAAGCATTCGTGTGCTGCGCCGCCAGGGTGACGCGATCGCCGAACGCCTGGAACGCCTGCCGGAAGATCGCGCGGCCTGGCAGCGGCGATACAGCCTGTTTAACGAGAAGATCCCCTTGAGTACCCGCCTGACTTGGGAGACCGAAGCCAAACAATACATCAGCCGGCTCGAACGCCTCCTGCGGGTCAAGCAAATCCGCGTCGAGGACCTGCGCGTGCAGGCCCGTGCGGCCTCCGTCGACCAGGGTGTCGCCGAGGTCGTCGACCCACCAGACGAGCTGATCGCGAAAAGTGTGGATGAAATCATCGCCAGCCTGCTGCGTTCCTACGATCTCCAGCAAAACCTGCTCGCGGACCTCATCCTGAAGTCGGCCAGTGCACCCATGAACGCGGTCTGGACCCGCACCAAGGATGTTGCCCACAAGGCCTGGTTCTTCGAGATCACCTCCATCGATGATCGACCGGTCACCGTGCGTAAAATTCTGCTCGCCATCCTGATCCTCATCGTGGGGCTCCGTATTGCGCGTTGGCTCGCCTATCGCATGGTGCGTGCCGGACTCGCAAAAGCGAAGGTGGATGACAACTCCATCATCGCAGTGACGACCCTGCTCAACTATGGCCTCGCGGTCCTCGTGTTCGTTATCGCGCTCGGCTCGGCCGGCATCCCGCTGACCCTGTTTGCCCTGCTCGGGGGTGCACTGGCCATCGGTCTCGGTTTCGGATCGCAGAACATCATCAACAATTTTATCAGCGGGCTGATCCTGTTGATCGAGCGGCCGATCCGGGTCGGCGATATGGTCGACGTGAGCGGCACCTACGGTAAAATTATCCGAGTGGGTTTGCGCTGCACCCAGGTCCGCACGTTCAACAATGTCGACATCCTCGTCCCCAACAGCCAGTTTCTCGAAACCAACGTGGTCAACTGGACGCTCACCGACGACCGGACACGGGGTGAATTGTTCATCGGTATGGCCTACGGAACGCCGACCAGTCGGGTGAAGGCGATCATGCTCAAGGTGGCCAAAGAGCACCCCAAGATCATGAAGGATCCTGCTCCCGAAGTCATGTTCATGGACTTCGCCGATAATGCGCTGATCTTCCGCCTGTATATCTGGGTGCACATGCGCTCCCCATCCGATCGCGACCGGGTGCTCAGCGATTTGCGATTTCAGGTGGATGAATTGTTCCAGCAGGAAGGCCTCGTCATCGCCTTCCCGCAACGGGACGTCCACCTGGATACGCTCAAGCCCCTCGAAGTACGGTTGGTCAAGGAAGACCCCGCAGAGTAACCGCTGCCGGCGGAGCGCCCCCGGAGGGATGGAAGTACCCGCAGGTCCCATCTGAGCCGATTTTTCTATGATTATCCTCGCCCATGCGTATCGGGTCGCTAAAAATTGATCGCATGAACGCGCTTTTGCTTTTCTCGCTGAACGCGATCCATCTGGTGGTCGTGCTGATGATGGTTTCCGCATCCTTAATGGCCGCCGAACCTCCGAACATCATTCTCTGCATGGCGGACGACATGGGCTGGGGGGATCCCGGTTACAACAGTGCGACGGTGACCCTCGCCGACGGCGTGACGCCGCATCCCGATCGCGGCTGGATCAGCACACCGGTTCTGGATGAGATGGCGTCGACGGGCATTCGCTTCGACCGGTTCTATGCCGCCTCCGCGGTCTGTTCACCCACGCGGGCCAGTTGCCTGACCGGCCGCAACCCGTTCCGGGTCGGTGTGCCAACCGCCAATGCGGGCGCGCTGGGCAGGGACGAAAGCCCCTTGTCCGACGTCCTGTCGAATCTCGGCTATCGCTGCGGACATTTTGGCAAGTGGCACCTGGGCGTGATGACAACGCTGCGTAACGATGCCAACCGCGGCGGGCCGGGTGCGGGCGCTATTTATTCTGCCCCCTGGCATCATGCCTACGACGCCTGCTTCGTCACGGAATCCAAGGTGCCAACTTACCACCCGTATAGGATTGCAAACAACAGCGCTTCACTGCCCGTGGACTTTGCCGACAGTAATTTTTACGGTACGCACTACTGGCGTTTCCCCCTCGACCCGTTGACCGCGGGGGAGGGGGCACCGGTTCCGGTGAATGAAATTAATCGCCCGGGGGACGGCGATGATTCAAAACGCATCATGGACGAGTCGCTGGCCTTTATCCGCAGCGCCGTGAGCAACGACGTGCCCTTTTTCACCGTGATCTGGTTTCATACACCGCATAAACCCCTGGTGGATCCGGATGGGCTCAGTGGTGTGGACTCCAGCGATGCCTGCCGGGATGCCATCGAAGCCATGGACGCTGAAATGGGTCGCCTGCGGACGGAGTTGGACACGCTCGGGGTGCGCACCAACACGATGGTCTGGTTTACGAGCGACAACGGTCCAGAGGATGACGTGGATGCGCCCAATGAATCGGATCTCGTGCGGTCGATTCGTTCAGGTGGCTATCGGGCGCGGAAACGGAGCCTGCACGAAGGCGGTCTGCGAGTGCCGGGCATCCTGGAATGGCCGGCCATGATTCCCACGGGCTTTGCCACCGCCTTTCCCTCCAGTACCAGCGACTATTATCCAACCATCCTGGATTTTCTCGAAGTCGCCGTGCCCGAGCAAAAGCCGCTGGATGGCATCTCGCTCCGGCCGGTAATTGAAGGCGCGTCGGTCACGCGGACCACGCCGATCGGCTTCCTCTTTGACGGGGATCGATCCTGGGTGAATGATACGTACAAACTCATCAATACGGGAAGTGGCTGGCAGTTGTACGACCTGATCAACGACGCATCGGAAACCAACGCGCTCGCAACCGCGGCCACGATTGCGACGGCTTCGCCGGGCATCCAGCTGGTCTACAGCAACCTGTTGGCGGAGTTCACCCAGTGGAACGATTCGGTGAATACGGATACGCCGTATGTATCGACGAACACGCCTACCGTCCTGCTTACCGGTCCCACCATCAATACGAGCGGCACCTTCACCATGACCGCGACCTTCAGTGAACCGGTTACCCAGTTCCATCCACAGGAAATCGCGGTGGTGAACGGGGCGGTATCCAAGTTCCAGGGCGGCGGTGCGTTGTATACCTTCGAGGTGACGCCGCGGGGAGGAGCCGTACAAGTGCAGCTTCCGCAGGGGGTGGCCATCGACGCGGAAGGCAATCTCAATGCGCCTTCGAATCTGCTCGAGGTGTTGTCCGGTTTCCCCACCGTGCTCATCACCAATCGGTTGCTCTATGCGCAGACTGTGGACATCCAGAACGATGTTCCGGGTGAGGACGACAACAACCTCGACAAGTTTACCCAGGGGACGATCAACGGTGGCGTCGCAAATCCGTTTACGACGAAGCTGTACCTGCGGGGATCCAACACCGTAGACGATCGCAAGGTGCGGGCGCATGTTTTCTTTGATGTTGAGACCTTGCCTGAGCTGCCACTGGTTCAGGCCCGGGTGGTGTTTCATGGGCATTCGCTCAACGTCATTCCCGCGAACGACCTGGAGCTGCAGGTCCACGCCCTGGCTGCGTCCTGGTTTCCCACCAACGCACCTTTTCCTTCGTTCAACCATTTAACCACGGGCATGTCCGCCAGCGGGGGGAGCATCACCACCGGCCTCGACGCGGAGCAGACCCGTGAATACCTCATCGATGTCACCGCCATCGTCCAGGCGTGGCTGGATGGAGCGCCAAACCATGGTCTCCAACTTCGATTTGATCGGAATGCGGTTAACAATGGCGTCGGCATTCAGACCCATGGCGTGGGTGCCATCCGGCTGGAAACGGAATGGGAAACATTTGGCTTTGACGTCACGGGCTTTGACTCCCCTGCCGGGGATCTGTTCCTCTCCTGGGATTCGATTCCGGGTCTGGTGTACCGCATCGAATCCGGCTCCCGTCCCGGGAGCTACGATACCTCTGTGATCGTCACCGGAGGCGTCGGCCAGGCCAGCACCTACATCGACCGGGGGATTCTGCGCTCGACCAACCGGTTCCGGGTGTACCGTATCGAAATCCCCTGAATCGTTCGGCTTGGGGATCTTCGTTCCAGACGCATCGTTTGACGATGCTGTTTGATCTCCGCGCAAAATCGATTCATGATTCCACCTATGAAAAAAATGATAATCTCCCTCTCCCTGCTGTTTCTGGTGGGTGGCCTCTCCGCGCAGCAGGCGCCCTATGATGTGGTCCCGCCGGCCGAGGCCCCGTATTTTCGCGTGCGCTACGAAGCGTCATCGCTGCCGAGCGGTTTGATTTTCCCGGTCAGCTATACCATGTGGATCCCTCCTGCCGTGAAGGAGCTGCGCGGGGTCATTGTCCACCAGCACGGGTGCGGTGAAGGTTCGTGCAAGTCGGGACTGACCGGTGCGTTTGATCTCCACTGGCAGGCGCTCGCCCGCGCACAGGATTGCGCCTTGATCGCCCCGGCGTATGAGCAGCCGGGCGGTGCCGATTGTCAGGAGTGGTGCGACCCGCGCAAGGGCTCGGGCGAGGCCTTCATCGATGGGCTGGAAGAGCTGGCGCAAATGTCCGGGCATCCCGAGCTGGCGACCGTACCCTGGGCTTTGTGGGGACACAGCGGGGGCGGACACTGGGTGGGTGGCATGGCTTTGCGTTATCCCAAACGGGTGGCGGCGGTGTGGTTGCGATCGGGGGTGCCGCTGTTGCAGCCCAATACGGATCGCACGTCGATGAAGGTGCACACCGTTCCCGATGCCGCACTTCAGGTTCCGATGATGTGCAACCCTGGAACCAAAGAAGGTGTCACGGTCAAGGACGGCCGTTTCGCTGGGGTGTGGCCGGCGAACGAATCGTTCTTCACTGAGCTGCGGAGTCGCGGTGGGCTGATCGGCGTCGCGGTCGACCCCCTGACCGCTCACGAGTGCGGCAACCAGCGCTACATGGCGATCCCCTGGCTCAATGCCTGTTTGAGCGCGCGCCTGCCCAAGGTGAATGGAGAACCCTTGCAGCCCATGCAAACTGACTCGGCCTGGTTGGCACCCCTGCTTGGCACGGAGGCGGTGCCTGCGGCCGATTTCAAGGGGGATCCTTTGAAAGCCGTCTGGTTGCCGAACGAAGCGATCGCCAAAAGTTGGATGGCATACGTCACCGACACCCAACTCCCCGACATCACCCCGCCGCCCACGCCAACCAAACTTTATGTAAAAGGCAACCGGTTGACCTGGGAGGCCGTGGCCGACCTGGAGAGCGGTCTTGCCGCGTTTATCATCGAGCGCAACGGACAATTCCTCGCCCGTTTACCGGAAGAAGGGAAAAACCCCTTCGGCCGCCCGGTTTTTCAAAATCTACAATACAGCGACACCCCGTCCCAACCACTGGTCTCGATGGCGTATACCGACCTCGAAGCGGTACCCGGCAAAGTCTTCGCCTACCAGGTGTATGCCTTGAACACCCTGGGTCTGATATCAGCGCCGAGCGCCGTGGCCCAATCGGGCATGCGCGTCCGCGTTCGCCCCCCCAAAGAATAACCCTGGGGAGCTCTTTAAATGGGCCCGCGAAACACGCGAAAGGACGCGAAAAACGGTGGGTCTTCAACCGCGGGTGAACGCGGATGCTAAGGTGAGCGCTGAGTCCTTTCGGGGTCCATCATTGGCGTTCCTGGGAGCGCGGGCATCCTGCCCGCCCAGTCCCTCGTCATCCATCTGACGCGACTTGAATCGCACTTGCTTTGACTCATCACCGAACCGGTGATAACGTGTTCATGTAACGACGACACGAAAGAACCTGCCATGGCTGAATACATTTACAGTGACACCTATCAAGTGGGTGAAGACACCACCGAGTACCGCCTGCTCACCCGCGACTATGTGAGTGAGACCACCTTCGAGGGCCAGCGTATCCTCAAGGTCGATCCCAAGGGGCTGGAACTGCTGTCCAATGTTGCCTTCAACGATGTGTCGTTTTTCCTGCGCTCCGCTCACCTCGCTTCGCTCCGGCGCGGACTGGATGATCCCGAGGCGAGTGAGAACGACCGTTTTGTGCTTTATACCCTGCTGCAGAATGCCTGTGTGGCCGCGGGCGGTCAGCTGCCTTCCTGTCAGGATACCGGCACCGCCATCATCATGGGGAAAAAAGGCGATCGGGTCTGGACCGGAGGCCACGATGCGGAGGCGCTGTCGCAAGGGGCCTGGCAATCGTTCCAGGAAAAAAATCTGCGCTACTCCCAGATTGCGCCGTTGAGCATGTTCGAAGAAAAAAATACCGGGAACAACATGCCCGCCCAGCTCGACCTTTTTACCTGCGATGGCGAAGCGTATTCCTTCCTCTTCGTGGCCAAGGGCGGGGGCTCGGCCAACAAGGCTTTCCTGTATCAGAAATCCAAGAGCCTGCTCAACGAAGCCAGTCTCACCAAATTTGTCGAGGAGCGCCTCGGCGACCTCGGCACCGCGGCCTGTCCGCCTTATCACCTCGCCCTCGTGTTTGGTGGGACCAGCGCCGAAAATACGATGAAGGTCCTGAAGCTCGCTTCGACCGGGTATTACGACCAATTGCCCACGACGGGCGATGCCAGCGGGCGTGCCTTTCGCGACTTGGAATGGGAAAAACGCGTGGGCGAAATCGCAGCCAACTCCGGGATCGGCGCTCAATTTGGTGGCAAGTACTTCGCGCATGACGTGCGGGTCATTCGTCTGCCGAGGCATGCGGCCTCCTGTCCGGTTGCTTTGGGGGTCAGCTGCAGCGCCGACCGCAATGTGAAAGGCAAGATCACCCGGGACGGCATCTTCCTTGAACAGCTGGAATATCATCCCGAGAAGTTTATGCCCGATGTGGCCCCGGAAATGGCGCCTCCGGTGCGGGTCGACTTGAATCAACCGATGGATGAGATCCGGAAAATTCTCAGCCGTTTCCCGATCAAAACCCGCCTGAGCTTGAATGGCACCTTGATCGTCGCCCGCGATGCCGCACATGCCCGGATCCAGGACATGCTCGATGCCGGCGAGCCCATGCCGGAGTATTTTAAAGATCATCCGATCTATTATGCCGGCCCGGCGAAGACCCCTGAGGGCATGCCATCCGGCAGCTTTGGTCCCACCACCGCCGGCCGCATGGATCCCTATGTTGAACCGTTCCAGGCCCTGGGCGGATCGATGATCATGCTGGCAAAAGGGAACCGGTCAAAAGCGGTTGCCGAAGCCTGCGAGAAGCACGGCGGTTTCTACCTCGGGTCGATTGGCGGACCCGCCGCAATCCTGGCCCAGGACAATATCAAGAGCGTCGAGGTCGTCGACTTTGCCGAGATGGGGATGGAGGCTGTACGCAAAATCGAAGTAAGGGATTTTCCGGCGTTTATCATTTGTGATGACAAAGGGAATGATTTCTTCGAGCAGTTGTAAAAAAGGACTCAAGTGACCTAAGCTTAGGTCCTTTAGGTCCTTTAGGTCCCTTCAGTCCCTTTAACCCACGGCCTGACGACCAATGCTATAGTACGTAAACCCGCGTTCCCGCATCTTCTCCGGCGCATAAATATTCCGGCCATCAAAAATAACCGGGTGTTTTAAACTCGCCTTGATCCGGTCGAAATCGGGATTTCGGAATTCATTCCACTCGGTCACGATCAACAGCGCATCCGCGTTTTCGAGGGCGGCATAGTCGTTCTCGGCGTAGGTGATCGTATCCTTCAGATAGTACTCCGCCGCTTCCATCGCCGCAGGGTCATAGGCCGTAACCGTGGCCCCCACTTCGCGCAGGACCTTGATAATCGTCAGTGCCGGCGCTTCACGCATGTCATCGGTATTGGGTTTGAACGAAAGGCCCCACATGGCGAAGTGCCGCCCGGCGAGATCGCCATCAAAATGTTTGATCACCTTCTCAGTCAGCACGGATTTCTGACGCTGATTGGCGGCGTCGACCTCGTTGAGAATGCTCAGGCGCGTTTCGTTTTCCCGGGCGGTCTTGATCAGGGCGTTCACGTCCTTCGGGAAGCAGCTGCCCCCATAGCCGATGCCGGCGAAGAGGAAGCGTTTGCCAATCCGGACATCCGTGCCCATGCCCTGGCGGATCAAATCAATATCAGCGCCAACCGCTTCGGCAAAATTTGCGAGCTCGTTCATGAAGGTGATCCGCGTGGCGAGATAGGAATTCGCGGCGTACTTGGTGACTTCCGAGCTCGCGGTGTCCATCTTCAGGATGGGATTTCCAGAGCGAACGAAGGGTTGATAGAGCCGCTCCATGACCTCGAGGGCCTCCGGCTCATCGGCGCCGATCACGATGCGATCGGGCTTCATGAAATCCTCGACCGCAAAACCTTCCTTCAGGAATTCCGGGTTCGAAACGACGGAAAAGTTACGTATTCCGTGCGCCTTGATCGCCTCTCGGACGAGGCCCGCGGTGCCCACCGGAACCGTGCTTTTGTTGACCACGATCTTGTACGCGTGTTCACCGGCTTCGCTGAGAATTTTGCCAATCTGATCGCCTACGCCAAGGACGTACTGGAGGTCCGCCGAGCCGTCATCGGACTGTGGCGTGGGCAGGCAGAGGAAAATAACTTCAGAGTCGAGGACGGCTTGTTTGAGGTCGTCGGTGAAGAGCAGGCGCTTCGAATGAATGTTGCGTTCGAAGAGGATTTCCAGCCCCGGCTCGTAGATCGGAACGATGCCTTCTTTCAGCTTTTCCAGCTTGTCCGGGTTGTTGTCCACACAGAGGACCTGGTTGCCCATTTCGGCCAGGCAGGTTCCTGAGACGAGTCCAACGTATCCTGTTCCGACGATTGCTATGTTCATGCTGAGCTTTCCGTTTGCTGAAAATCAAAGGGCGGAACCATTCTACACCATGCGAGGACCGTCAAGAGTTGAACCGTGAAATAGCCGTTCACATTTATGAGCTATTTTTCTTTCGACAGCTCGGCCTCGGTCCAGGGGGCGACCCGGCCTTCGTGTTTTTTGCGTAAGGTCTTCACGGTTTCGGCATCGATGGGTCCGCCTTTTTGCTCCCAGGCATAGCGAATATAGCTCAGCACCTCCGCCAGACGATCGTCTCGTTCGATACCGAGCGCCTTGGCCGGCGTCATAAAGCCAGCCTGGTAGGTTTTGCCTTCGATCGGTCCAACCAGTCCATTGATAAGCACGGGGACGAGCTGCTCGGGCGCGCCGGCCACACGTTTGGAGTCGGCGAGGGGAGGTGCGAGATACAGCTCGGTTCCCGGAACCTGCATGCCTTTGCCGTCGGATCCATGACAGTCTACACAGTGCTTGAAGTAAAGTTGCTCGCCACTTTTGACCAACCGTTGATGCGTGGGATCCATCCCCTTGTCGAATTTCAGCCCGCGATCCCAGTTGGCGAGGGCACCGGCCCAGTTGGCGGCAACCGTGGTTCGGATCGAGGCGTTCAGTTTGGTAAACGCACGGCCATCTTTGACATCCCGGGCCAGCGGGAGCGCCTTCTTTGCCCAGAGCGAAATGGCGGTGGCCAGCATGACCCCGCGATCCGGCAGGTGGTTGCGCGCGGCTTCCTGGATGAGCTTCTCCGAGGTCTCTCCCTCGCGGGTGCCGAGGGTGAAGATCAGTTGTTCCACCACGCGCGGGTCCCGGTCTTTCACCAGCGAAGGGAGTTCACCCAGCTCATCCGGCTTGAGCTGACGTTCGAGAATTTGTATCGCCGCCATGCGAAGGATGCCTTCCCGGTCCTTGAGCGCTTCGTGCAGGAGATCGGGGGAAACGGACCCGATGCCTTCGAGCGTCCATAGAGCGTGCAGGCGGGCGAGGCGATTCTGCGTGTACCGGAACAGGGCCTCCAGTAGCGGTACCGCCGTCTGTCGATCAGCGCGCAGGATGATCAGGCGCTGTGCGGTATCCCGCCACCAGCCGTTGGGATGTTCGAGGTGACGCACCAGTTCGACGGTCGATTCGTCGAGCATGCGCGGCTGTGGGCCGGGATGGTAGTCCTGGTGCCGCACCCGCCAGATCCGTCCGTGGAGAATGTTTTTATCCAGTCCCGCCTCGACGATAAACTTTCGCGGGTCCGGACTCAGCCACGGGGCATCCTGAATGATCCCTCGATACATGTCAGTGACATACAAGGTGCCGTCCGGTGCCGTGGCGGTATTCACGAAACGACAATTGATGTCGGGTGAACGCAGGAACTCTTCGTCGCCGGGCTCGGTCTTGTGGATGGTCAGTTTGCCGTCGGTGTTTTCCACGGTCGCGCGACGAATCACGTGAATCGTCGGGTCGGCAAAGAAATAGTTTCCGCGCGATTCCGCCGGCAGGCGATCTCCGCGAAAAATGCTCTGACCGCAGGCGGAGGTGAAGCCGCGAATCTCGGATGCCGCTCCGCCGCGATCGTTGAACAGGCACAGACTTTTGACCTGCATGAAGTCCGGTGCATAGGCCTCGCCGAGGGTAATCGGATCGCCACCGATGCTGTTCTCCGCAAGGCGGCGGACCGTGTACCCGTATTTCGGGTGATGCTGGGCATTCTTCAGGGGCCGGCTGTTGTCGCTCCAGAACAGGCGGCCGATATCGTCGTGGGTCAGCCCCCATTGCGTCCAGTGATCCGGCTGCGGATCCGCGCGCCAGGTACCATCGGTGAAGCGGTACCGCTCCATGTTGTAGCTGATGTAAATGTGGTTATCGATGTTCCAGATCAGGCCGGAATCCTGATGCTCCACGGACGTTTTCGGACCGTTCCGACTGCGCGGACCGTACTCGAAGAGCAGCTTGGTCTCGTCCGCGACGCCATCGCCATTGCTGTCGCGGTAGGCGGTGACGTCCATGCTGTCGGTTTCACGCACGGCAATCCAGCCGTCGAGCGGGAGCACCGCCCGGGGCAGGTTCAGGCCGTCGACGAAGACGGTGACCTTGTCCATCCGTCCGTCGCCGTTCGTGTCTTCGAGTCGTTTGATGCGACCGTTTTTCATCGTCTTGGTGCCGAGGCCTTCGACGTTCTGCATGTAGCTGCGCATCTCCGCCACGTACATCGCCCCGTTGCCGTCCCAGACCGTGAGCACGGGTTCTTCCACCTGGGGTTCGGATGCGACGAGCTCAGCGACGTAGCCCGGTGCGAGTTCGAAGGTGGCGCGTTGTTCTTCTGGGGTGAGCATGACATAGGGATTGGCGGCCTTTTTGGCCTGGGCGGAGGTCGTGCTTGGGGATGGAATCGATTCCGTGCTCCGCCAAGCGACGTGGGACGGTGCCAGGATGGAGACGGTATCGGCGGTGGGAAAGGCATCGGGAAGGGGGAGGGTGACCCGGCCGGTCGCCGCGTATTCGGCGGAGCGCGCGAGGACGGTTTGAAAGCCCACACAGTAGAGGCTGTCCCACCAGTCCTGTTGCGGCCAGAAATGGCCCATGGTGGTCACGATCACCCGGCCCTGGCCGTAGGCGACTTCGTAGGTGATCGGTTCGTGCTCCCCGGTGCCATTCGTTTTGGGATCCGAGTACGCGCTTGAGAGAACGGTTAGGTTCTTCGCCGGGCCACGCATGTTGTGATAGAGTTCGTCGGTGCCATGCAGCCACACGGGGGGCAGACCTTGCATAATCGGATGATCGCTTTTCCGCACCGTTATCTGGAAGGGGTGTTTGGACCCGTGGCCGGAATTACAGGTCTCGCAGGTGGCGAAGGTTTGGTTCACTGTTGGATTCCATTTGATGCAATCGCCGAAACCCGCCTTGCGCCATCCGAGCCCGATCATTTGATTAAACGCATCCCAGTTGGTGAAGGCGTTGTTGGCCGCGTGCACGAGGACCAGTCCGCCGCCTGCTTTGACATACTCGACCAGCGATTGTTTCACCGGCTCCGCCCATTCCGGACCGTTGTAGTTGAGCAGCACCACATCGTGCGCGGCAAAGTCCGGCGCCCAGGCCGCCCAGGTTTGGTCGAAGGTCTGCCGCGCCGGCTGGCTCAGCAACTTCCAGGCTTTGTCCGCCTCGGTGAAGCGTTCCTGAGTCGCGGCATCGTCGCCTTTGGGTCGGCGCAGCCCGCTGATCGTTTTCAGCTCCGGCGCTGTCGCTACGGAGACGGTAAAGCGCCCGCTGTGCTCCAGGGTGGCCCGTAAGGCGTGCGTGGTCTCCTTCCAGTCGTGGTTGTTCCGGCCATCGACGATGAGAACCGAAAGCTTTTCGCCCGCGACGAGGCTTTGCAGGAAAAGGAGGGGCAGCAAGAGGAGGGCAGGTTTATTCATCGATC
>JBLIND010000041.1:0-25003 GCA_047639095.1 Candidatus Omnitrophota bacterium
GGCGATGCTGAGCACCAGGTTTCGACCGGCGATATCGTCTACATCCCCGCGGGCGTTCCGCATTGGTACCGATCAGAAGGCGTGGAGCCGTTTGAGTTCCTCTGCCTGGTCCCGAATGGCCCGGACAAGATCACGCTCCTGGAGTAGCCCGACATCCGGGCACAAAAAAAGCCTTCACGAACGAAGGCTTTTTTTGTTCTTACTTTCCCCAACCAAGAGGAATTACTTCAGACGGACTTATCCGGCTTTGTGCACGCTCAAACTGGCGACCAGCGACTTCAGGACTTCTTTGATCACGGGCTTTTTGACGATGGTGACCGGCCCCAACTCCAAGGCGGCTTCCATCATCCGACTCTCAAAATAGGCGGTGAGCAGGACGACCTTGATGTTCTTGTTCGCCGTCTTCAGATTGCGCAAGGTCTCGACGCCGTTCATGTGAGGCATCATGAGATCGAGAAATACCAGATCAAAGGATTCTTGCTCACACAATCCCAGGGCTTCAGACCCGCTGCCGGCGGCGACGGCATTTTCACCCAAGTCCACCAGCCAGTTAACCATCAGCTCTCGCACCATGGGCTCATCATCGACCACGAGGATCCGCAAGGCGTTGGGCTTGTAGTTGCTCCGGCTAGCGACCCATTTGTCGATTTCAGCCTGATCGAAGCGCCAGTGCCGACCCACCTTGAAGGCGGGAATCCGACTTCCACGAGCAAATTTATAAATCGTTTCTTCGGGGAGTTTGAGATACTCGCTCAACTCAGAAATGGTCATAAAATTATTTCCGTACATAATGGTCTCCAATCAGCTCGGTATTGCGGGTCTACGATGTAAGACTGAAAGCCTACCCGAACGCTTCGTAACACATCATAACGCGTCATTAAACTTAAGTTAAGTTCTTTTCAGACATTTTATGAGATTATGAAGGTATGCACCAAACCGATTAAATGTAATGCGAGCGCAATATTGGTAATCATGGCGTTTTACAGTCAAAAGGTGGGCGTGGTAGTTTTCACGCACGAGCAAAGCGCTCTTGGCGATTCTGAATGAAAACGATTATTTTTCGGCTGATATTTGGCAAAAAGCCCGTTTTAACCCTGATCCGAGCAGCGGTGCTGGCGATCGGGCTGTATCTGATCGGGACCTACTGCTTTCGTCCGACCATCCTCCGAGGCATCAGCATGGAGCCCACCTATATGGATGGGCAGATCGGGTTCATCAATCGCTTGAAGTACCGCACAGCCTATCCCCACCGCGGGGATGTGGTGGTTATCCGGACGCTCGGCAATTCCAGTTTCTACCTGAAACGCGTGCTGGCTTATTCGGGCGAAACGATTGAGTTTCGCAATGGCGACCTGTATATCGAAGGGAGTAAAATGCCCGAACCCTACATCACAAACAAAGGCATGTGGAGCATGCGCCCGATCACGGTCCCCGCTGGCGAATTTTTCGTCGCGGGCGATAACCGTGCGGTGGACATATCCAATCATATCCTGGGAGCAGTTCCACCCCAGCAGATTTTCGGAAGCCTCGTCCTTTGAGTTGGAAGCGTGGAGTCCTCATCGGCGTAGCCGTAATCGGTCTCGGGATCACCTGGGCCGTATTGAACGACCCGACCCGAAAAATTCACCGCCGGCTCGAAGCCCTGGCCAACCTGGCCCACGTTTCGGGCAAGGAAGGTCCGGCAAAAACGCTGCAACGCACGACGGCAATCGTCGGTTTCTTTACCGAATCCTGCCACGTAGATTTCGGGCCCATGGCACCCGAGATTACCACACGGGGTGAGCTGAGAGGCATGATCGCCCAGTTGCGCATGCATGCAGACACCATCGACATAAAGATCCGGGGGAAATCCGTTCACCTTGCACCCGGAAAAAAAGCCGCTACAGTGGACCTGATGCTGGAAGGCACCCTCAAAATCGGCAGTGAATACATGAATGAATTTCGAGAATACCAGCTGCATATGGAAAAGGACGGCGGCGAGTGGTTCATCGCTCGGATTGATGAGCAACGGAGTATCACCACCCCCGATCAACTGTAAAAATCGCGCCGGAAAAACGGAACTTTCAACACATTTTTCACCACAAGGAAGCCACATAAGCCGTATCTTATATTCAGCTTTCTCTCAGGAAGCCTACCCATCATGGCAAACCGTATCCTACCACTGCTTCAAGCAGCGCTGACAACCTGCGTGCTGTGCATGCCGGGCCTGCGCGCTCAAGCCGAAGACGATCACGCCTTTTTTGAGTCACGGATTCGGCCCATCCTCGTGAAGCGCTGTTACTCCTGCCATTCCCAGACTGCAAAGAAGCTCCGGGCCCACTTGTATCTGGACAGTCGGGACGGCTGGATGCGCGGCGGCGACAGCGGATCGCCCATCGTTCCCGGCAAACCGGACGAGAGCCTCCTGATCAAAGCCATCCGTTACGATGATCCGGATCTCCGCATGCCGCCTAAGGGCAAGCTCCCGGACGCCGAACGTGCCGCCCTCGAACAATGGATCGCCCGCGGTGCGCCGGATCCGCGGACGGCCGGGCCAGCGACGGAGCAACCCGAGAAAGCGATCGCACCGCTCTGGAGCTTCGCGCCGATGACGACCCCCGCCCCGCCGGCCGTAAAACGAACGGATTGGTCCTCGAATCCCGTGGACCATTTTATCCTCGCCCGCCTGGAGGCCGAAGACCTGGCTCCCGCACCACCCGCCGAACGCGTAATCCTGGTTCGACGGTTGTACTTCGACCTGATCGGACTACCTCCGACGCGTGATCAGCTCAAGCAAGCCCTCGACAACCCATCGCCCAACTGGAAAACAGAACTGGTGGATGCGCTGCTCGCCTCGTCGCACTTTGGTGAACGCTGGGGGCGTCACTGGCTCGATATCGCACGCTATGCCGAATCCAGCGGCGGAGGCCGAAGCCTTGTGTTTCCCCATGCCTGGCGCTATCGCGATTACGTCATCGAGGCCTTGAACAGCGACAAGCCCTATGACCGCTTTGTCCGCGAACAACTTGCCGGCGATCTGCTTCCAGCCGAATCACCGAAACAGCGTGCCGAACAGCTGACCGCCACCGGCTACCTGCTCCTCGCCCCCACGAACTTCGAGCTCCAGGACAAGAGCCGCCTCGACTTTGAAATCGCCGAGGAACAAATTGACACGTTGGGGCGTACCTTCATGGGCATGACCATCGGCTGTGCCAAGTGTCATGATCACAAATTCGATCCCGTCCCCGCCGAAGATTTTTACGCCCTCGCGGGCATTTTCCTGAGCACCCGATCGGTCAAACATTCAAACGTGTCGCGCTACTGGGTGAATGATCTTCCGCTGGACCCGGCCGAAGAGGCGGAACTGCTGGCCTATGAGGCGAATGTCAAGGCGCTGGAGGCCGAATTGAAAAATCTGGATGGGCTGGTGAAGAACAAGGACCAGCTTGTGGTCACCTACGATGATCGCCCCGGCATCATCCTGGATAATACCGAGGCGGAAACCATCGGCCTATGGACCTCTTCTGTCCACCAATCGGGATTCTTTGGTGAAGATTACATCTTCGCGAACAACGAAACCGACCAGGCTGTAAAGGAGGCCATCTTTCGTTTCGATTTGCCGGAAGCCGGCCTTTACGAGGTGATGATCGGGTACACTCAGGGTCCCAATCGGGGCACGGCGGTCCCCGTCTATGTAAATGACCAGCGCTTCCTGATCGATCAACAGGTCCACCCGGACATCAACGGACAATTTATCCATCTTGGCGCGCTGGAGCTGAGCCAACAAACGACGATCCGCATAACCACCGAAGGCACGAAGGGCGCCATCATCGCCGATGCGGTTCGCCTGGTACGCGTCGACCAACAATCTACGAACACGGTCGTGCAAGCTTCCACCGATCAGGCGGCGCAGCTTAGCGCGATACGGACCCGGCAGTCCGACCTGAAAAAGAAAATCACCGGCCTGAAAAAAAGTCCGCCCTTCGTTCGCACCGAGGTGATGGCGGTAGCGGAAATGGAGAAGCCGTCCGATACGGCACTGCGGATTCGTGGGGACGTGCACAAACCGGGCGAGATCATTCCCCGAGGATTCCTTCAGGCGATCAGCCCGGGCGAAACGGCCATCCCCGCGCACGCGAGCGGACGCCTGGAGCTCGCCCACTGGCTGTCCGACCCGGAGCACCCCCTCACCTCTCGGGTCATGGTCAACCGCATCTGGCACCACCTTTTCGGGGTCGGCCTGGTCCGGACGCCGGACAACTTCGGAGCCATGGGCGAAACGCCTTCGCACCCTGCACTCCTCGATTACCTGGCCCGCGAATTTATGGCCGATGACTGGTCGGTTAAAACCATGATTCGTCGCCTGGTCCTGAGCGAAACCTATGCTCAGTCCGTAATCGATCAGGTGTCGGACATCGACCCGGAGAATCGGCTACTCTGGCGGATGAATCGCAAACGCCTGGAGGCCGAGGCCCTGCGCGATGCCATGCTCGTCTCCAGCGGGTCGATGGACTGGACCGCGGGTGGCCCCTCGTTCAAACCCGGCCTCGGCTCAGTCTTCGGTTACGACTTCAAGGCGGAGCGACGCTCCGTTTACATGCCTCTGTTCCGCAACAACCTCATGGATGTCATGGAGGTGTTCGACCTGGCAAACCCCAATGCACCCGCCGGTCGACGCGCCATAAGCACCTTGCCAACCCAGGCGCTTTACCTGATGAACAGTCCTTTTGTGATAAAACAGGCGGCCGCGGCGGCGAAGAACCTTTCGGGAAACCAACCTCTGGACGAAAAATTGACAGCGCTCTACGCGAGCACGCTGTCACGCGCACCCACCCCGCGGGAACGCGAGCTGTCTCACAGCTTTCTCATGCGAAACGGACCGGAACCCACGCTTGCGGACTGGACGCAAGTCCAGCATACTTTATACGCGACCCTGGATTTCAGATACCTCTACTAGAATCAACGTCATGCACCGAGCTACTCCCACCACAACCGATCGCCGAACCCTGTTGAAGACCGCAGCCTGTGGCTTTGGTCACCTGGCTCTAGCGGGTCTGGCGCAACCGGCCGCCGCTAGCGGCATTCCAAACCTGCATCCCAAGGGGACCCATTTTGCTCCCCGCGCCAAACGGGTGATCTTTATTTTCATGCAAGGTGGTCCCAGCCAGGTGGATACCTTTTCCTACAAGCCCCAGCTGGAGGCGGACAGCGGAACCGAGAAAACATTTTACAATGCGCGCAGTCGCGAGATCTCCAAACACACGCTGCAGAAATCCCTCTGGGAATTTAAACAACACGGGCAGAGCGGCGCCTACGTGTCGTCGATCTTTCCAAACATTGCCCAGCACGTGGACAAGCTTTGCTTCATCCACAGCATGCACACCGAAGGCGTCGCGCACGGACCGGCGACCCTGTTCATGCATACCGGGGCGACCAATCTCATCCGCCCGTCGATGGGTGCGTGGGTGTCGTATGGCCTGGGAACGGAGAACAACAACCTGCCCTCCTTTGTGACCCTGAATCCTCCCTGGACGAAGGGCGGACCACGCAACTACGGCAATGGGTTCCTGCCGACCGTGTTCCAGGGCACGGTGATCGGTCGCGCGGGCCAACCGGCAGACAAGGCGACTATCAAAAACATCGTCAACCATCAGCAACCCAAGGACCAGGAAGCGCAATTGGCCTTCCTCCAGTCGCTCAACCAGGAGCAGGCCCACGGGCGGGAAGACGACTACGAATTGCAGGCCACGATTGAATCGTATGAGCTCGCCTACCGCATGCAGATGCATGCACCGGCGCTGACCGAGCTCGACGGAGAGAGCGATGCGACGAAGGCGCTCTACGGCATCGATGAAAAACATACGAACGACTTTGGCCGTCAATGCCTGCAGGCACGACGCATGGCCGAAGCGGGCGTGCGCTACATTCAGGTCAATTATTCCGACAACGGCGCGACCCCGCGCTGGGATCAGCATTCGAATATGCCAAAGCATGCGGAACATGCACGCGCGACCGACAAGCCGGTGGCCGGCCTGCTTGCCGACCTGCACCAACGCGGCCTGCTGGAAGATACGCTGGTCTGGTGGGGCGGCGAATTCGGCCGGACGCCGTTCACCCAGAACAAGGACGGCCGGGATCACAATCCGAGAGGCTTTACCGTCTTCCTCGCGGGTGGCGGGGTAAAACCAGGGCTCTCGTATGGGCAGACGGATGAGTACGGCTACGAGGCGGTCGAGGACAAAGTGCACATGCACGATCTGCACGCCACGGTCTTACACCTGCTGGGACTGGATCACGAGAGACTGACGTATCAATACGCCGGACGGGAATTTCGCCTGACCGATGTGTACGGGAACGTCGTGCACGATATTCTGGCTTAGCAGATTGTTCATCCGGGCAGGATGCCCGCGCTCCCAGGCATGTCAGCACGCCATGCGATCCTTCCCGGCACCATGACGACGACGGAAACTTGCATTTTTGGCGGCATGGGGCCGTTACCTATCCTACGGCCAGCAACGCCAATCCAACGCAAGCCCAACCCCAGAAAGAAAAGTGAACACAGAGAAAAAGCAAAGTATCACATCGTTGGATCACGGCACGTTTTCGCATCACCGACTAACAGAGATTGACAAAGATTGTTATGCGGAGCAATTTACGGTATGAATATATCTCTTACTCCTGAACTGGAATTAGCGGTTAGGCGGAAAGTGGAATCCGGCCTGTACAATAACGCAAGCGAAGTAATTCGGGAGGCTTTGCGATTAGCACTCAAGCAAGAACAGGAGAACGATTGGCTGAAGAGAGAGGCGGCCATTGGCTTCGCCCAACTCGAAGCAGGTGAGGCCAATCGTGTGAAATCTAAGGACGAATTCACGCGTCTGGTCCGCGGACACAAAAAGTAGCTTTATGGAGCTCACCTTAACCGATGCAGCCCTGAGTGACCTCCAATCCATTCGAGCCTACACCTTGGAAACCTGGGGTGAAGAACAGGAGGAGAAATACCTCGACGAGATGTGGAACCGCTTCGAAGAAATCCTCGCTCATCCTCAACGCTGGCGATCCAGGCATGATCTGTTTCCCGGATGCCAGCTCGCCCCTCAGGGAAAGCACATTATACTGTTCAGCATAGAGGGGGATACTCTTCAGCTCGTGCGTGTGTTCCACAGTGCCATGGATTTTCCACGTCAAGTTGCTGAAGACCTGTGAAGCAGATGACCGGCATCATTTGTTTTTCGGAATGTGTGAGACACCCCGTAAAAGGCGGGCAGGATGCCTGCACGTCCAATGGGTCAGGCTACATCGACGAAGACTTTGAGCGCCTTGCCGCTGACCAGCAGGTCCATCATCTCGCGGTAGTTGTCCAGGCCTTTAACCGCATGGGTCAGAATCTTCTCCGTGGTTCCGGGGAAAATGACTTCCCCCTTCACCATGTCGCTGATGCCTTCTTCGAAGTGGCGGAAGTTGGCGTTGACACTCCCGACGAGGGCCTTGTTGCCGAGTACCCATTCCAGGTTGATCTTGTTGGAAGGCACGGAGATCGTCTGGTCTCCACCGGTAATACTGGTCCAGACCATGATGCCGTTGTGGGAAAGAATTTCCATGCAGGAGAAGGCGATCTGTGAACTGCCGGTCGCTTCAACAATGATATCCGGTTTGCCGGCTAGAGCCACCAGCTCTTCCAGCGAGGTTTCACTCGTGCTCACGTAATGGGCGCCATAGCCTTCGACGATATCCGCCTTGAGATTGTCTGCCCGTGCGCCGCGCGCGAGCGTATAGACGTCGAGCCCGCGCAGACGCAGGGCCATGGTGGTCAAGAGTCCGATCTGACCACTGCCCGTGACGAAAGCCAACCTGGGCTCCCACACCTTGAGGCGACGTTGAACTTCGTAGGCCTGCTCAACCGCTTTTGCGGCACAAGACATCGGCTCGGGGAGAACATGCAGATGCTTCAGTGCATCGGGGACACGAATGACAAATTCTTCGGTCTCAACAACGTATTCGGTGAGGTAGCCATGCAGCAGGTTGATCCCGCGTTCGTAGTAGGTTTCGTCGCTGGTGAAATCCGAGCGCCCGATCTGATCGAAAATCGTCTTGCCCGCACGTCGCACAGTGCAGGTGACGTAATCGCCGACTTTCACCTTGCGGACCTCGGGCCCGACTTCTTCGACGATGCCGAAAAGCTCATGGCCGAGGACGAGAAAGTCATACCCCGGCGGGGCATTGCCATACTCGGCATCGTTGATTTCGCGATCGGTGGCGTCGACGCCGACTTTGAGCACCTTGATGAGGATACCGAGGCCGTTTTTGACATCGCCCACCAAGGGCATGTCCAGCTCCGCCAGATGCACGCTGTCAGGGGTTCCAGGTTTTACTGCAATGGCTTTCATAAGATGCTCCAAATGGCGAAATTCTAACGGAAAAACGTGGAAACAAAGCAGCTACCCCGGGTTCCGTCAATCTCGATCTGATATAACCTTGAGCCCGTGGAGGGTCTTCGCTAAATTAAGCAAATGAACCTGCAAGGAATACGGATAGGGTTTGTGATCGTCATTGGTTTGATGCACGTCCTACAGGCCCAGGACATCTCGCAGCAGCCCTCTCGCCCGGTCGCATCCAATCGCCCCGCACCCAATGTGGAAATCAATGTACACAAGGGCAAGGCCAAGAACAAAACCTCGGCTACCGGGCGCCAGGAGACCTACGAATTTACGGTCACGATTAAGAATCTCGACGGCATAAACGGGCATCGCGGGATGAAAACCGAGTTGTACGCGATTGGGGAAAACCGTGCCGATCACTCCATGTATAACGTGATCTCTACCAAGAATTCCACGTTCGACCTGGCGCGCGGGGCCTCACACGATTTCAAGTCGGACTTCTTCTACGTGAAGTATTACGAGAACAGTGGGATGACCCTCGGGGGCTACCTGGTGCTCGTGTACGACAAGGAAGGCAGCCTGGTCAAAACCAAGGCCACAAAATCCTCGTTCGACTCCGGCATCGAGGAGATCAAAGCGGCCGACGTGTCCAAGTCCAGTTCGAAGGCCTTTCGACTCAAGTAAGCGGCTCAGGTCGAAACCAGATCAGCGAGGGCCGAACGCGTGCGCCGGTACAGGAGTGCAAAGATCAAGGCGGTTGGGACAAGGGTCAAGGTCGATGCACACATGATAATGGCCTGGGGAAAGCGGAGGCCACTGCTTTTCAGGCTGCTCATGGCCAGGGGTAAGGTCGCGTGCTCGTGCAGGACCAGCAGCGGAATCAAATGCGCGTGCCAGGACAGAATGAAATGAATCAGTCCAAAGGTCAGCATGGACGAGCCCATCAAAGGAACCACCATCCAGTAGATCCGGAACTCCGATGCACCTTCCATCCGGGCCTGTTCCAACAGGGCTTCCGGCACCTGTCGAAAGGCCTGGGTGAAGAACAACACCCCTAGCCCGGAGGTGATGCCGGGCAGCATGACCCCGAAGAGCGAGTCGTACAGGTGCATGCGCTGAATCCAGGAGAGCAAGGGCAGCGCGATCACTTGCGTGGGAATCAGGATGACCAGCAAGGCGAGTATGAACAGAACGGAGCGCCCGCGAAAGACGCACTTGGCAAACACGTACCCACACATGGACGTCAGGAATACCGCCCCCACGGCCTGGCCGATTGCGATGCAGAAAGAGTTGCCATAGACGGTGCCGTACTTCAGCCATTCGCCCGAGAACAGTCCTTGATAATATTCAAGACTGAACGTCTGGGGCAACAGCTGCAGGGGCTTGTACAGTTCGAGATTGGTTTTGAACCCGGCGAAGAACATCCAGACAAAAGGATAGACAAACACGAGGGTGATCAGCACCAGCAGGCCGCGCAGGCCCCATCGTTTGCAAGCCGCGATCATGAACGAGCCTCTTGCATCGGTTTCGTAAAGCGCTTGAACAGCATATACCCCATCCCGAAGACCAGGCCGATCAGCGGGAGCAGGGTCAGGCTGCTCGCGGTCGCGCGACCGAAAGCGTTAAACGGTTCGAACGCGGTTTGATAGGTGTAGGTCACCAGCATCAACCCGGCATCCCCCGTCCCCCCGGAATTCCCCAGGATGGTATAAGCGCCGGAGAACATCGCGAAGGCATCGATAAGCAGGTAAGCGGTGACAAAGAGGATCATCGGCCCCAGGAGTGGCACCTGAATCCGCCAGAAGGTCTGCCAGGGCCGCGCGCCGTCGAGGCTGGAAGACTCTGCATAACTTTTCGGAATCCCCTCCAATCCACAGAGCAGAAAAAAGGTCACGAACCCGGTCCAGCGCCAGATGGATTGAAGAATCAGCCCCGTGAGAATCCAATCGGGATCCTTGAGCCAATTGATGGCCTTGAATCCGAACGGAAGCACAAAAAGCTGGTTGAGTATTCCTTCCCGCCCATGGAATACGAGCAGGAACAAGGTGCCGAGCACGATCGGTGGCGTGATGGCCGGGAGCAGGAGCAAAAAGGACAGCACCGGACGCAGGCGCCGAAAGGCCGTTTTCAGGACAAAGGCCAACCAGAGGCTGAAAGGCAGAATGACTCCGATACTGGCAAGGGCGTAAACGGTAGTATTTTTCAGTGCGGTACTGTAACGCGAATCACCGAGGACGTTCCGGTAGTTGTCCATCCCCACGAAGTGGGTTGGCCCGGCAATCTCGTTGGAATGCAGACTGATCCGAACCCCATCGATAAGCGGCATCGCCCAGAAGAGGACAAAGCAGATGAAGAACGGCAGCAACAGCGCACCGGGACCACCTGACCAGAAACGCTTCACTGCTGCACCCTCGTCATGGCCGTGTCCCGGAGAGCACGCGCCTACTGGTCGAGGGTTTTCTTGAATTCGAGCAAGGCTTCTTTCGGCGTTTGATTACCGTAAAGCGCAGACGAAAAGAAATTCTCCTGCATCATGAACAAGGCCTGGGGCCGTTTCGGATGCATATCCACACCCGGCACTTCGTCCGCAATCTCTGCGAGGACTTTGCCCATCGGCTTGCCGGTAAAGTAGTCGTTGCCTTTGAGCAGCTCTTCATCTTTCCACGCGGGCTTGTAGGCCGGAAAGCTGTTCCCCATGGTGAAGCGCAGTTTGTTTGCTTCTTTGTCAGTCATGACCCATTTGATAAATTTCCACGACTGCTCGACCTGGTCGCTGTCTTTGTAAATCAACAGCCCCTGACCGGCAAAAGAAGACGTCCGCGCGCTGAGCTTGCCGTCTTTCTCCCAGGCGGGCAGCGGGCGCACGGCGAACTTGCCGGCCATGTTTGGCGCGAACTGCTGCAACATATCGAGGCCAAACCAATCCGCACCGATCATGCAGGCCACGTCGCCACCATCCACATTAGAGCTGAAGAACAGGGGGTCGAAAATCGAACCGCGTTCCGGGGTCATCGCCAGGTCATTGGAAAAGAGATCGACGAGATAGGTCAGCGTATCGACCGCGAGATCAAAATCGGGCAGCACCTCGCCCTTACGGTTCACGATCTGGGAACCGCGTTGGCGCAGGAAGGCTTCGAATTGCGAGGGATCCAGGGCGAGGCCGAAAATATTGTCCTCGGAAAGCGTCTCGCAGACTTTACGGAAGTCTTTCCAGGTCACGATGCTATCCGGATCGATGTTGCGTGCTTTGAACATGTCGGCCCGGTAATAGAGGACCATCGCGCTGAGCGACTGGGGAATGCCGTAAATCTTTGTACCGTCGCTGAACAGCTCCATACGGGCCTTGCTGAACTGATCGACGAGCTTGCCTTTGTTCAATCGTTCGGTCAGGTCGACGAAGGGAACTTCCCCAGCGAGGTAGGGGCCGAAAAACACTTCATCCAGCTGAACGATATCGGGAGCCCCTTCTCCGGTTTTGATCACTACGCTGAGTTTATCGGGAAGCTCGCGAAAACCATAGGCCATGATGGTGGCGGTAAAGTCCTTGTCGATCTGCTCCTGGTAGAGCGCGACCATCTTATCGTAATAATCTTTGTCCTGCTGGGAGCTGATCCAGATTTCGACCGGGGCGGCACAAAGCTGGAGGGTGAGCAGGGCGAAAAGGCTGAAAGTGATTCGTTTGAGTTGTTTCATATAGGAGCTTACCGGTTCAGGGGGGATAAAGTGACCCGTTGGTGGTGATTTTCAATTACACTCTGCACGTTTTTTGGCCAGATGGAATACGCGATCGAACATGGGTTCCGTCAATCGCCCTGTAAAGGTGTTCTGCTGGCTGGGGTGATAACTCCCAATCAGCGTGTAGGGACCGACCTGGACTTCCGCTGCATGACCGAAACGGGGCTTCGGTTTGACGCGATGCCCCTGCGCGGCCAGGGCGCGCAAAATCCCATCCCAGGCGAAGCCGCCAAGGGCGATGAACACCCGAATCTGCTTCAACAGCCGGAGTTCTTCATAAAAATAGTCAATGCAGGCGTCGCGCTCACCCGTGGTCGGCTTGTTGTCCGGCGGTGCACAGCGGACGATGTTGGTCACATAGGCCTGCCGAAGCTCCAGGCCATCACCGCGCCCGACGGACGTGGGCTGATTCGCCAGTCCTGCACGATGCATCGCGCCATACAGCCAATCCCCGGATCGATCGCCGGAAAACATGCGTCCGGTTCGATTCGCCCCGTGTGCTCCGGGTGCGAGTCCAACGATGAAAATCTTCGCCTGGGGATCGCCAAAGCCCGGCACGGGTTTCCCCCAGTAGGTTTCCTCGCGATAGGCCGCCCGTTTTTCTTCGGCAACCTGGGTGCACCAGGCGCGGAGCCTTGGACACTGCTCACACCCTTCAATCTGCTTTGCGAGCGCGTGAATCGTTCGGGCCATGGCGGGTTTCGACCTACAGGACGATGGTACGATTTCCATGAACGAATACGCGGTCGTCGAATACGAGATCGAGCGCGCGGGCGAGAACGGTTTTTTCGACATCGCGCCCAAAGCGCGCCATGTCCCGGGCACTGTGCGAATGATCCACGGGAATCGTCCCCTGGGCGATGATGGGACCTTCATCCAGATCGACACTGGCAAAGTGCGCGGTCGCACCGATGGTTTTCACGCCGCGCTCATAGGCCTGGCGATACGGATTGGCACCGATAAACGCAGGCAGGAAGGAGTGGTGAATATTAATGATGCGCTGGGGAAAGGCCTGGATAAATCCCGGGGTGAGAATCCGCATGTATTTCGCCATCACCACATAGTCGAAGCGGTATTCTTCCAGCGCATTCAGCACCGCTTGCTCGTGTTGCTCGCGACTCAGCCCTTCGGCACCGACGTGATGAAATGGCTTGTTGAATTTTTCCGTCAGGTCCCGAAGGAAATCGTGGTTGGCGATGACGGTCGCGATCTCCGCATTGAGGTCATCGAAATCGCATCGCACCAGCAGATCGCCGAGGCAATGGGCTTCCTTGGTGGCGAGGATGGCGATGCGTTTCTTCCGGCGGGTCATCAGCCGGGCATGCGCCCCGGCAGGCAGGGCAGCCAGGATTTCCGCGTAGAGCTTTTCCCGGTCGATATCGCCCTCGAAGGCGGTACGCATGAAGAAACGACCTTTCGCCCGATCGACAAACTCACCATTTTCGATGATGTTGCAATCGTGGCGAAAGAGGATGCTGCTGACCCCGGCCACGAGGCCCTTCACATCCTCACTCGCGATGAGAAGAACCAGCGATTCCATATCAGCGGCCTGCGGGATCGTCCTTCTTCCTGAAGAAAAAGCCGATGACCGTCGCAATTAAGAAGAGGATGATGGCCCACTTACCGAAGGCAAAGTCACCGAGCTTCTTCTCCCAACCGGTGGTCAGCGCGGCGTAGCCCGTGATCAAGAGGGAAACGCCCATGAGCACGTTCCAGACAATCTTCTTGCCACCGACGGGCACGTTATCGCCGAGCAGGCGCTTGCTGTTCATCATGATGAGGAAGGTCAAGAAGGCGATGGGCAGGAGTACATATCCGAAGGTCGCTACTGGCACCGCGAGGTAGGCCTTGGACGTTCCCGTCCACAGCACGGGCCAGAGGAGACCGGTCGCGGCAAGCAGAGTGCCGATCTTGTGCACCTTACCCCCGTGTGGCTGACCCGTCGCTTCACATACACAGAAGCCCGAGATCAGCATCAGCAACGAAATCGTCGACATGGCCATGGCGAGTACGCCAAATCCGAACACTTTGTTCGAGACGGCCGAACTGCCGGTCAGGCGCTGCAGCGACGCGGCGAGCTGCTTATTGCTTCGGGGCATGAGCATGGCGCTGATCTTCAATTCGGCGCTTTCGACGGTGATGCCTGCCAGCCCTTCAGCCGCGTTCCGCTGGTCAACTTTGCCCTGAAGATCACCCGCTTTGGAAGACTCGGCATTAATGGTATAGGAGCCTTCGCCTCCGCTCAGCACGCCCTCGAAGGGCATGGTGTGAAAACTCGCTGCGGCCGCAAGTACCACACAGGAGGTCGCAATGATAAAGGGAATGATCAAACCGGTCGACAAGTCGAAGATGGCCAGGCCGCGATGTTCACGGCCCCACTTTTTCGCAAGCATGGAGAACGGGAGCAGGAAGGTCATGTTGATCCCAACCGCGGCGGATGCGGCGGCGACCATACGGGCTCGCTGTTCGTCGATCACGATTCCGGTCCAATAGCCGCGCGCGGCTTCATTGGATATAAGATCCAGTTCCGCCTGCAGCGTCGATGAGGGGTTAAACCAGTGGCCGAAGTTCGGGATAAAGCCGAGGAAGACCGCGCCCCAGTCCAGGGTGCCTGCCATTTTTACGACCACACCCATGAAGCTCAGTACGATAAACGCAACGATGACCTTGAGCATGGTTTCGTAGATCTTGATGCCCTTCCCCTTGCTGCCGTAGCACATCGTGATGGAGGTCGCGATCAGGAAGATCGGGATCGACACCGCGTATTTGGATGCCATCGATTCGGGATTTGCGAACAGGTCCGGAAAGAGATTTTCGGAGATTGATCCATACGCCAGCGAGTACTGAGGCAGCACCCAGACCATGTTGGCCGCCAGCGATGCCAGCAGCCAGCCCCAGGCCAGAACCGGATTCACATGGTCACGGATGCCCCGGAATGGGCTTTCCCCTGTGGACAATGTCACGTAGCTGATCGCAGACAGCATCACCACGCCCATGATCATGGCCAGCAGCTGGACCCAGAGCATGGCGGTGCCACCGATAACACCGAGGAACAAAGCGCCTGCGAGAGAGCCGCCGCCGAGGGTAATGGCGCTTTGCAGCCATCCTGGACCGGCCAGCTTGGAGTAGACCCTAAATTTTTCAAAGCCACCCGCGGCTTGGGCATCTGCCAGCATCTGGCGTTCGCGTTCAACGGAATTTCCTGGATCTGACATACAATGACCTCTCGATAAATCTGGGTTACTTACTCCACTCGGGCGGTGAAAGTAGAATGAGGAACGGCGGAATGACAAGGTTTTTCGCGGTTTGTACCGCATGCGACAGGAAAGCACGGTGAATAAACCCGGACGAGCGCCGTCCCACTTCAAGTACACCCCAAACAAAGGACTGCATTTTTTGATGGCAGGCACGCGGGTTTTTCCTCAAGCTGCCCTCTTTGAAGATCAACCCGTCAGTAAAGGACACAGTATGAATCGCAGAAAATTTATCACCAACACCACGGCTGCGGCAGCGGCATCGACGTTGGGTTTCCCCGCCCTCGTGAAGGCGCAGAACCAGAACAGCAAACTGCAGGTCGGTTTTGTTGCCACAGGTGGCCGGGCGAACGCACACGTCGGATTCGCCCATGGCGCCCGGGAAAAGTATGGTCTCCAGTGCATTGCTTTCGCTGAAGTCGACAAGAATAGCTGGAAGAACGTACACGGCAAGGATGAATGGAAAGAAGCCAAAGGGTATACCGACTGGCGGAAGATGTTCTCCAACCACGGCAAGGAACTCGACGTGGTCTTCGTGGCCACCCCGGACCACACCCATTACGCGCCTTCGATGACCGCGGTGTCCATGGGCATTCACTGCTACACCGAGAAGCCACTGAGCTGGTCGGTAACCGAAGCACAAAACCTGACCAAGGCCTACGCGAAGAATACCAGCGTGGTCACGCAGATGGGCAACCAAGGGCACTCTGGCAACGGCTGGCGGACCGCTTACGAATACATCAAGGCCGGCGCGATTGGCGACGTCCTCGAATTCCACACCTGGACCAACCGTCCGGTCTGGCCACAGGGCGGCGGCAACCCGACCAAGTTCGACGCGGTTCCTAAAAACCTCGACTGGGATGCCTGGATCGGACCGGCTCCGATGCGTGAGTACACCGCAGGTGCCTACCCCTTCAAATGGCGTGGATTTGTCGACTTCGGCTCCGGTGCGCTCGGCGACATGGCCTGCCACACCACCGATGGCATCTACGCGATCATGAACCCCGGCTATGCCGCTTCCGCAGAACCCCTCTACATGAGCGGCCCCTGCAAAGGACAGTTCCCCTCCGGCATGACCTTGAAGGTCGATTACCGCGCCACGAAAGAACGTCCGGGCTTTACGACCTTCTGGTACGAAGGCAATAAAGACGGCAAACCCAACATGCCGGATGTTCCCGAGCCGCTGAACCAAAAGGGCGAAATGAAAATGCCGCGCACGGGTAATTTCATCATCGGCACCAAGGGCAAGATGCTGGTCACCGGCGACTACTGGGATTCTCCCCGTTTGATCCCGGAAACCAAACAGAAGGAATTCGGCAAGCCGCCGCAGTTGCTGGAGCGTTCGCCGGGTCACCATGACGAATTCATCATGGCCTGCCGGGGCGACAAGCCGCGGGAATTCAGCCAGTCGAACTTCGGCTACTCCGGTCCCATGACCGCCAACATCCAGCTCGGTAACTTGTGTGCTCTCGCCGGCAAGCGCCTCGAGCTGAACGAAGCAGGTCAGATCACGAACGATCCCAAGGTCAACGAAATGGCCTGGCGCGTTCCACGTGACGGCTGGGATGCCCTGAAAACCAACATCTAGTTCGGTTTTCATTCCACCTTGAAAAGGCGGAACCTTCGGGTTCCGCCTTTTTTATTTAAGCCGGGCTTCCCTGCGCCTATTGACAAGCCACAAGGAAATACCCTAAAACCCGGCCCGTTTTTAAGCCAAATCCAAACTGGAGAACACCATGTCCGTTATCGACTTACGACCTGAAGAAGAGTGTGCCTACGATTGCATATCCCTCGGCGAAATCATGCTGCGCCTTGATCCCGGCGAAGGCCGCACCCGCGTGGCCCGTCAATTCCAGGCCTGGGAAGGCGGCGGTGAATACAATGTGACGCGCGGCTTGCGCAAATGCTTCGAGATGAACACCGCCACGGTCACGGCCTTCGCGGACAACGAAGTCGGTCACCTCATCGAAGATTTCATCATGCAGGGCGGCGTCGACACCCGCTTCATCAAGTGGGTTCCCTATGACGGCATCGGCCGCACCGTTCGTAACGGTTTAAACTTCACCGAACGCGGTTTTGGTATCCGCGGCGCTAAAGGCGTTCCCGATCGCGGCAACACGGCTGCATCCGCACTTAAAAAAGGCGACATCGACTGGGATGAGATTTTTGGCAAGTACGGCGCTCGCTGGCTGCACACCGGCGGCATCTACGCCGCGCTCTCCGACACCACGCCGGAAGTCGTCATTGAAGCGGTGACCAAGGCCAAGGAATACGGCACGATCGTATCCTACGACCTCAATTACCGCCCTTCCCTCTGGCAGACGATCGGCGGACTCGAACGCGCACAGGAAGTGAATCGCGAAATCGCCAAGCACGTCGATGTCATGATCGGCAACGAGGAAGATTTCACCGCCTGCCTGGGATTTGAAATCGAAGGCACGGATGAGAATCTGACCGAACTCCCGATCGAAGGCTTCAAGAAGATGATCAGCAATGCGGTTGCCGATTTCCCGAACTTCAAAGTAGCGGCAACCACGCTGCGCTCGGTAAAGACGGCGACGATCAACAGCTGGGGTGCCATCTGCTGGCACGGCGGAAACTTCTACGAAGCCATCCATCGTCCGGACATGGAAATTCTGGATCGCGTAGGCGGCGGCGACAGTTTTGCGTCCGGCTTGATCTATGGTCTGATGACCACCGACGATCCCGAAGCCGCGGTCAATTACGGTGCCGCACATGGCGCGCTGGCAATGACCACCCCCGGAGATACAACGCAAGCCACGCTGGCCGAAGTGGAGAAACTCATGGGGGGTGGTGGCGCACGCGTCGACCGGTAAACCACGCTTAAACACGATAATTAGAGGGAACGCGTGCCTTCAGGGGCACGCGTTTTTCGTCGTGCACCAGGTACATTCGAAGGGGAGGATTCGGTCTATCTACAATGGCTGGAACAGCTTAGAGAAGTTTAGTAAGCCTGGGTAACAACAAAAAACCGCCCTATGAGAGGCTGTGTAAAAAAAGCGTGTAAATCCGCCATAACTGTGTAGCTTGGTACCAAGCAGTTCATTAAAGTTATTATGCAAATGCAGTACACTGCGATCAATACATAAAACGAAGAGAAGAACATGAGTAAAGGTACAGTTAAGTGGTTCAATGCAGACAAGGGTTTCGGTTTCATCACGCCAGATGATGGCGGAAAAGATCTCTTTGTACATCATTCCGAAATCCAGAACGGCGGCGGCTACAAAAGCCTCGACGACGGACAAGTCGTAGAATTCGAAGTAGGACAAGGTCAGAAAGGCCCCTGCGCGAACAACGTTACAGCTGTTTAACGACACGCAAACAAATTGAATGAAACGAGGGCGCCGGCAACGGCGTCCTCGTTTTTTTGTGCCCATGGTTTGGAAGCTGCCCGTTCGATCTCTGGACTGGGGGAATTCATTCCCGCTCTTGCCGCTGCAATTTATTGCAAGGCTGGCCTATAAATAGGCCGAACCAGAGCGGCGATAAATCGCCCCAGTCCAGAGATCAAGTTCCGACGAGCGGAACGATTTTTAATCGGCCTTCCTATCATCGGAACGATATTGCGGATCGGTCAGGGACCTTAAAAAGGCAACGAGGGCCTGTTGATCCTCGGCAGGCAACTGCAGGCCCTGCACTGGATGTTTCGCCAGGTTGGGATCCAGGGTTTCGCTGCGATGCATCGGGCCGTTGTAGTGCGCGATGACCTCCTCCAGTGTGTCGAAGCGTCCATCGTGCATGTACGGAGCGGTCAGTGCGACATTCCGAAGCGAGGGCGTACTAAATCGGTTTTGATCCGCCCTTCTCCCCGTGATGTCCCCTCGCCCGCGATCGAATCCCACAGGTTCCAAACCGTTGTTATGAAATTGCTGGTCCGTAAACAGGGCGCCGCCATGGCAGTGAAAACAATCCGCCCCCAGCCGGCCGGAGCGCGGTTCGTATTCGGTGAAAAATAATTCAAGGCCCCGACGCTCTTCCGCAGAGAGCGAGTCGCCCCCGGCCATCGCGCGATCAAACCGGGAATCGCTGGAGACGAGCGTCAGTTGGAAATTCTCCAGCGCCAGGCCGAGGGTTTCGTCAGTAATGCCTTCCGAACCAAAAGCAGCGGTGAAGCCGGCCTGCATTTCCGGGTCGCGTTGGAGGGCCGAAAGGACCACGTCCAGCTCCGCATCCATCTCACGATGATCCTGCAAGGGCACGCGCATCTGCTCGCGCAGGGAGGACACCCGCCCATCCCAGAAAAAATGATTTTTCCAGGCGAGGTTAAACAGGGGCATACTGTTGCGGGGAGACGACCTGCCATCCGTGCCCACACTCCGGCTCAGACCATCGGTGAAGGCCCGGGCGGGGTCATGGCAGCTCTGACAGGAGATGGCGCCGTCACCGGAGAGTCGGGTATCGGCAAAGAGCCGACGTCCCAGCTCCACGCGTGCCTTGAGGAGCGGGTTGTCCAAGGGCAAGGAGGGAAAGGGAAAGGTCTTGCGCATGGTAAAGCGGTACGGTTCCGGATGCGCAGGCAGATACAGCGCAGCCTTGGGCGGTGCAGCCTGTGCGGCGGGTGCGGCGGACACGATCCGGCGAACAGAGAACAGGGTGGCGAGGTTGGTCTTGATCGCGGCGGCCAGGGAATCCTCGGGCCGGGAATGGGTCGATGTGCCGGCTTTGGAAAATCCGATCGGACGAATGCCGAAAAACAGTCGCTGCAGATCGACATCGAGAGAGACCCTGGAGGGGAAGGAAGCATCGAGATCCATTGCAAGTTCGATGCGCGTGCGGTTGGGATCATTGGCGAGGTGAAAAACGTATCCGTTCAACACATTCGGCCGCTCCTGAATCAGCCCTTCCACGGCCATGAAGATGTATCCGGTCTGCCAGTCCCAATGCAACCGATTGGTCAGCGGATTCAACGGATGCCCATCCGGATAACCCGTAGGATCACCGTGATTAATCTCGGGTGAAAGCCCCACGTCAAAACGAAGCGCGCGGTAGGTTCCGGCTGGCAGCTCACCCAGGGAGAAGGTGGTCAGTCGTGCGGATGCATCGATCCACGCCACGACATCCGGCTGTTCCTGCCACGCTCCGGAAACTTGTTGGACGGCAAAATTGCTCAGCAGCATACTGAAGCGAGTGATGGAAAACGCTTCCCGATCGGGCGTCTGATATCGAATTCCATCGAGGTGGATCGGAGCGCCATCCCAGGTGGTACGCAACTCCATGATCAATGGCGCGGCAGCTACGCGAAGTGCACCGACCAGCATCAGGATCGCCATTCCGCCTCGTGGGCTCATAGAATCTCGAACGCTCCGGCAAAGGTATAGCTGGGGCCCACGGCCATACCGGGTGGCGGGGGAAAGGCAACCGTTACATCCATCACGCCCGGCGTCGCGCCAGGGGGAATGGTGAGTGTAAAGGAGATGGAGGTGGCACTTGGTCGGGCAAAGCCGCTGCCGCTCAGGACTCCGACCGTAGCAGCATTAGCCATAATCTGGGCGGGAGGCGCGGGCGGATTCACTCCGGTCAGGTCTACGGTTAAGGTCAGGGTTTGCCCGCGGGTGCCCGTTCCGGGCGAGACGCTACCATCACCACCTCCACCACCGCCTTCGCTGGTGAAATCAAATCCGGTATCGTCGAAGGGTGCCAGCCGCGTGCGGGCCGCGCGAAAATACCGGACCATGTCGGTGCTGGCGAGGGCGCTTTCCACCTGCACCATAGAGCCGGTGGCCATGAGATTGGTGGTCACGGAAACCCAGTTCGTGAGGTCGTCAGAATACTCCACCGTATACGTCCCGCCCTGTACCGGGCTCCAGCTCAGGGTCGCCATATCGTCGGATACCTGCAGGGTCTGCTCGGTCAAATCATCCTGCAGATTCGGGCCGCCCTTGAAGAAGTTCGTTACCGCTTCGGTGATCGTATTGACCGCACCACCGGTGGTGTTGCCGAAATATTTACGCCCGATGTTGTAGGGAAATTTGGGTGTTCCATCAGCTTCGATGGAAACAAAGTACGCGTAGGTGCCTTCGGGGAACTCAGGTGTTACGCAGAAACGTCCGTTGTACAGATCGAGGTCAAAATCCACCCCCTGGGTAAAACCAAGGTCGCCGAGGTATTCGGAGTCTTCGAGGTAATGACCCAGGACGTAGGTCGCGTTTACCGCGGGACCGTAGCGATTCGCTGCCAGGGTGTATTCGCTCGTGTCACCGGTGGTGGTGTAGCCCTGATCCCGGGCGGAATGGGCCGGCAGCGTTTGTCGAACGGTGATAGTCCGTTTGCGAAAACCACTCTCCATGCGGACCACCGCACTGCTCGCATCGTCCGCATCGCTATAGCCATAGGGCCCGTAGAGCGGATATCCATCGCGCACCCAGGCGAGGATCGGCGAATGCTTCAATAGACCGGTCTGTTCGGAGTAACGGTTGGTCAAGGGGTCGTAATCCACATGATCGCCCAGCTGATAGCGCAAGCCGGGGGGATTCGCATGATAGTGATACTGACTCCCCGCCTGGTGGGCATTGCCCGGATCGAAAGTGACGCCCTCGTTCACGAAGGCATCGCGAATCCAGACCCCGTCACCCGTGATCCCATTCATTGGTTCGGCATCGGCACCGCTAGCAGTGGAATACGAAAAGGAATCGCGGTTATCGAACATGGCCACGCCATCGACGAACATCCCGATGGCGCCGAGGTCGGTCAGGGTTTTGATCGCCGGGGGCGCACCCGGATTGCGCGGGATGCGATAAATCGTCGCGGTGTTGGCAGGGAAGTTGGGGAAGTCGGTAGTCTTGGCGGTGTTAAGATACCAGGGCCCCATGGTATACGAAGCCAAGCCGGTGGTATGCACGTAGACCCAATTAGCTGAAACATCGACCTGATGGATCCCTACGTAGGTTGGATTCGCCTGGTTCCCCTGCCCTCGACTCCAGGTGGTACTGGCGTTGCGTGCCGTCTCCGCGGCAGTCGACGTATAGAGATTCGCGTAACGACCGGAAGCCGCCGTGTACCATGACGTCATTTGCGGCTCAGCCAGCAGCGATGGAAGCACGAGAAATACGAGGAGAACGGGATAGATGTATGGCATGCTTGGACTCGTAAACCTGCCGTCGCTTCAAGACAAGGTGAATCCCCTGAATGACAAAATATTAATGTTTACACGTTAAAACGCATGGATGTATGCCCCGCGCAGCAATTGCCTGCGCCTCCCAGCTGCACGGTTTATCGGGCGACACGGAAACAGATGTTTTCCACACTGGCACTGCCCTTTCCGTCCCGCACCTCCAGAAAAAGCCGGTAAGCACCTGGCTGCTCGGGGGTCTTGAGCACCACCGATCCACCATCTTGAGAAACGATGCAATCCCGCAAGGTACGCGGCGCAGATTCCGCATCGCCGCCTTGACGCAAATCACGGCTCTCTGCCATGACCCGCCAGGAAAAGGTCAAGGCGTCGCCATCGGGATCGTTCACCTCGGTCGTGATGTCCACCCGCTTTCCCGGCGGCATGACCGCACCTGCAAGATCCGACTCAAAACGTTCCACGCGCGGACAGCGATTCGACGGCCAGTCACCGGTCCACGACTTGCACATCGCATCGACGGTCGGGAGCTTTTCGCCAGACGGCAAAAACATCCCGTACCAGGTGGCCGTCGTCTCCTGTTTGAAACCCCAGATAAAACAGAAGGTTCCCAGGCAACGATCTTTTGCGTTCTCGGCGATCAGCTTCTGGGTCGCGTAATAGCTGCTCGCTTTTTTGCGACTGGTCGGTTCGATGGCCGCGCCCCAGGCGGTCTTTTCCACCTCCCAATGCCCCGGCGGGCCGAACTCAGATAGGACGAAGGGTTTGCTCCATCCGGCATCCTTGAGCCGCGTGCCCACGCGGGAGGCATTCGCATAGGCATTGATCCCGAGCACATCCAGGTTGGGATAGTGAGCGAGCACCCCGCGGATTTTCTCCGCAGACGCCCCGGCGATGGCGGTCATCACCGGATGATGCGGGTCTTCCTCTTTGACGATGCCCGCGAGGATGTTGAGCTCCTTCCATATGCGTGGGTCACCGGCCCCCTCCATTTCATTGCCCAGCCCCCACATGAGCAAGGCTGGATGATGCCGGTATTTGCGGACCGCCGTTCGCACCTGTTGGCGCTGGCGCTCAAGCTGCGCTGGATCGGCATAATTGAAGCCATGGCGTGGATGCGCGATCCAGATCCCAGCGGTCACGCTCAGCTTCAAGGCGTGGCAGCGATCCATCAGGGGCTGACCATCCACGGTTTTTGCCAGGGCTTCGATCCCCCAGGTCCGGATGCCATTTCCGCCCAGCTCGGCCAGCTCGGCCAGGTGGGTCTCGCCACCCGCCCCTCGGATATGGAACGGCGCGCCATCCCGCATGAGGGCGAACCCCTGACTGGACGAGGTGATGGTCACTTCCCCAGCCGAAAGGGCCGTCGCAACGACAAGGAGCAGGGCGATTGCACATGAACGAAATAGAAAAGGTTTCATACCTGACCATGGGTAAAAATATAGAATTTGTACATTCATATGGGTCTTGAATACGCTAAGCCTGTCGGCATGAAAACATACCTGACTTCTATGCTCATTCTCGCGGGCAGCCTTTGCTGGAACATTTCCACCCGGGCCGCAGATCTGGATTTCGGAGACCACTCCTCGCAAGCCATTACCGGTAAAGCCTGGGGTTCACTGGCAGCCAATAAGTACGATGACACCATCGCCTACACGAAAAAATGCATCGAGCTCTTCGAAAAGGAGGCGCTGAAGATGCAGGCGGGCTTAACCGAACCTGTACCCGAGGGTGATGAAAAGGCCATCTCCGCCAAGTGGGCACTCAACGATGTCGGCACCTGTTATTTCATCCAGGGCAAGGCCTACGAAGGGCTTGAGAAGAACAAAGAAGCCATGGCCGCATACAAAACCCTGGTCACCAAACTGACTTTTGCGCAGTGCTGGGATCCGAACGGGTGGTTCTGGAAACCCGCGGATGCCGCAAAAGAGCGGCTCGCCGAATTGGAATTCGACGCCGAAGAATAATCAATCCCGCCATCCATATGACATGATGGAAGAGCTGGGTGGGCTGGAGATCCCGATGAACCGCCCGAAGGGCAATCAACAGAACAAGCGCTTGCGCGAATGCGCCGGGGTAAAGTCGGCCGATTTCCCCGAAGCCTTCATCGTGGATGATCCCCTGCGCAAGGAAATCAAATAAACATGTCACTGCGACAGCGAAAGCATTGCTGGCGATTTGAATTTCAATGATGTAGAGCCTGTCGTTCGATTCATTTCCGAACCTACGAACCCACACCCGGAGACTTAATATGACCAACCGTATACGCACCACCCTCGCCGCCTGCAGCGCCATCCTCATCTTAACCGCCCTGGCACCTGTCCATGCGCAGGAAGCCGGCTTCGCCAAAACCACCATCGACTTCGGGGTCGTGGTCAGCAACCTTGAGAAGTCCCTGGCCTTTTATACGGATGTGATTGGGTTCAAACGCGCGGGCAATTTCACCGTGGCTCCCGAAGTTGCCAACGACGCCGGCCTGACCCAGGTGACCAAGCCGATCACGATCGAGATGCTCAAACTCGGCGACGACAAAACCGCCACGACACTTAAACTCATGCAGATTTCAGATC
>JBLIND010000042.1:0-24570 GCA_047639095.1 Candidatus Omnitrophota bacterium
TGGTTTGCAAGCGCGCTGTTCATCAGGCTGAGGTGGGCGAGGGTGTTTACCATGCCGGTGATGCCCAGGGATGCGCATGCGGACTGGCGCATAAACTGCCGGCGATTGAGGTCGGTGCGATCGGTTTCTTTCATGGCCTATTTCTGGACGAGGTATTCCGGACTGTTGGTGATGAGATAAAGGGCGTTGATGATTTTGGTTTCAGCCTGGGTCGAGGTGATCGTGGTGAGCATATCCACGATGATGCTGCGCGGGTTGGGTTCCACAGCGTTCGCATATTTTCGCTTGAGATTTCCAGCGGTCAGCAAGTCGTCAAACGCATCGACCAGCTGTTCATCTTTTTCGGCTTCCGTGCCGGTAAAGGTGCTGTAGCGGTTCACCCAGGGTGTGCGATCGATAATAATGTTATCTGCCAGGGCATCGGCCCCGATGAGGCCGGTGACTCCGGTGCCATTGAGGTTTGCAATCTGACCCCAGAAGGAATTGACCCCGCGAATCATGGAGTTTTCGTTCGCGATCTGGAGCTCAGGTGCCGAAAGCCCGGCCTGGGCAATCTCGCCACCCGGTTGGTAGTCGGGCAGGAACCAGTTGAAGACCGACGGGGCACGCAAAGGCGTCTGGCCGAGCCCGGTTGTCGTATCCCCATATCGGTACCGCATTGCATTGGCCTCAAAGTTGTCCAGCTGGCTGGCGGGCAGGCTGTGCGAGGTCAGTGCGCTCACCGGCAGCTGGCTTTTGGCCTCCATGGCGCGCACGAACGAAAGGTACCGAATCAGGGGCTCTTTCGGTTTGCCGAAGCTGTCGCTCTGGGTGAAGGAGAGTTCGCGGGCTTCGTAATCGAGCAGAATGGCCTTGGTGACGGCTTGCAGATTGCCGTCGGTGTCATCAAACGTTTTGGCCACCCGGTACAAATAGCCACGGGAAGGATTACTGGTGACCAGGCGTTGGATCAGCAGGCGGCTGATGAAGGCCGGTGCGGTCGGGTGTGTGGCCAGGGCGTCCAGCGCATCGGCTACATCGGCGTTGGCCCGCACATCGAGATCTGCAATGCCCGTGTTGTCGATCAGCTGGTCGTCTAGAATGATTTTCGGATCGGGATCGTGATACTCACCGAACAGGGACATCGGGTATTCATACCGCACGCTGTAATACTTATTTCCATCTCCCCGATTGAAGAGCGTGTTCTGCAGCGGAGCGTCCCACTGTTCATTGTTGTTGGCGTAAAGACTGAAGCTGAATCCGGTAAAGATGCGTGACAGTTCGGTGATGTCGTCGTTGTCATAGGTCGCCATGGGGAGGCCGTTGTCGTCGAGTTGGATACTGCCATCCAGGTGTCGCTTGAGCAGGCCGATGGAAAACAGTTGCATGATTTCCCGCGCATAATTTTCGTCCGGGCTGACCAGGACATCCCCCGTCGTCGCATCGAGAATGGCCTTCTGGTTGAAGAGGGAACTCAGATATCTTCCCATGATCGGGCTGTAGGTTACATCCTCGAGCATCTGGCGATAGCTGTCATCCGCGTTTTCGCCCAGTTGATCATAATACCGCGCGGTTCCATAATGGTTGTTCTGCACCGTGGTGTTTTCGGCGGACACGACCATGATCTGGCTCCAGGCAAAGGCCATGCGCTGTCGCAGCTGGTCCCGGGCCCGGGCCATGATCGTCCACATGCCCCGGCGGCGATTGTGGTGGTTGGGTTCGCCGAGCCGGGGCGTGAAAGCGTCTTCGTTTGAGATGTGCACCCCTTCCAGAGGGTAGGGGCCGGTCGGCGTGCGCCAGGTCGAGGGATTGCGTGAGTCGAAGCTCGTGACGTCGCCGGTATAGCTGGGCCAGGTGGCCGGGCGGGTGGGGGCGGGGGGGGGCGTACCGGTCGCGGTCCAGGTATTGGTGGGCCAGTCAAACAATTGGCGCAGCTCCCATTCTTCCATGTCGGCCGCAAGGGCGTAATCGAGCAGGAGGGTTTGCTCCATGGCGAATTGCGTATCGATCCACGCTTCATACCCGGCGAGGCGGTCCCCGCTGTGGGTGGTTTCGATTTCATTCACGAGCGCGGTCACTTCATTGGAGGTCGGACCAAAGGTCGCCTGGGTCAGGAAGCGGTGGACATCATAGGTGAGTTCGGGGCTGCTGAGGGCGGGGAGCGCGGGAGGATCCGGCGGAACCTGCAGCTCGGTCGAACCTTCCTGCAGGCTGAAGAACGCCCAGACTTCGCCACTGGGGTAGTTCTCCGTATGCACGTTGATATATAAAGGGGTCGCGCCGTTCTGCTGGTACAGCGAATCGATCATGTCCTGCGCGTTCCAGGCACCCGACGGATGAATGGCCCACTCGTACTCCACCAGTTGGCCGAGCAAGGGGGACCGTCCATCGCTGGATACGATTTCCTCCACCGGCATGCCGGCGGTGAGGGTCACCATATCGGGTGCGAGCAGGGCCTTGTGGATGTGGGTGTTGGTCTGGCGGGAGGTCAGGGCGCTGAAGCTGTTGTTCACGCGGGCGATGCTCTTATTTCCATTGAGGATCAGTGTCGCGATACCGAAGCCTACCGATTCCGAACGGCTCTCCGGCTGGTAGAGCCCGATGAAGAGAGTCTCATTTTCGGGGACAACGCGGGCATCGTTTATGCGTATGATGTTGGAGCGGTTCGTTCCGAAGCGGTAGTCCGGGTGGTCCTGCAGGGTCAGGACCAGCGATTCCGGGAATTCGTGAAGGGCATCGCGGACCGGATCGATGACCACCTCCACGCTCGTTGCGCCGAAGGGGAGGCTGAGCTGGTTGCTCACGGGTTTGCCTGCGAGATCTTCGGCGCGATAATCGGATGCGTCGGGGTGGCCGTGTGCGGGATCCGTGCTTGGGCTGAGATCGATCGGGATGGTAAGCGCTGCCAGGCCGCCGGAGCGATTGACCTGAAACCGGGCCACGTTGCGTGCCGCCGAAGCGCCGATCTCGTAGGCGTCGTCGTCGCGCAGGGTTACCGTGAGTACACTCCCCGTGGACTGGAGCATTTCGGTCACCGTCGCGAAGTCGCTCATGCCACTGCTGGTGCTGTTGGCATCCTGCGGCATGAAGTTGAACATGATGTGCTCCGCCCAGTCGGATAGCCCATCACCATCGCTGTCCAGATCTTCCACGCTGAGGCGTAGGAAGCGCATGTCCGGAAGGGGGATCTGGCTGGCGGGAATCCAGGGCGAGAGGTAGGTGCCTTCAACCACGCGAGGGGTATTGGTATCGATGCCCGGACCCGTCCAGGCCACGGTGACGTGGTCTTCCTGCGCGGCATGTTTGTGTCGGACTTCAAAATAATATTTCTCGTGCTGATTCAGCGTGATGGCGGCCGAACGTTGAATGCCCGCGCGCGTGAATTCCTCGTCCAGGGTTTTTCCGTCCGCACAGCGTGCGATACGAACCAGATTGTTGGTATCGGCGTTCGGACTCAGGTGGAGTTCACCTTGGTGACGACTCGCAATGTAAAACGTATAATTGCCGGTTTCGGGAGGGATCAAATACCCACGGATCCGCCCACCATAATGATCGCTCTGGTTGACCCGGCGTTTCAGGCGGGGCAGCAGCTCGGTCCCTTGTGGCAGATCGGGGTATCCCGGTGTGGCGAGCAGGGTCGTGATCGTCGTACCCGATGTGTCGGTCCAGATTTCACTGGTGGCGCCACCGGTGATGCGTAGGGATCCTGCGTCGTCCAGGTTGACGTTTACATTCGACCCGGAGCCGATGAGCGTCAGGCCGGTCGGCCACCAGTTGGTTTCGGTCAGTTCGGTTTTGTAACTGAGTTTGTACAGCTTCCCGGGTTCGGTCGGACTGCTCACCCGCAGGCCGGTCGTCATGCGCTCGATGACGGCACGATGTACGTCATTTGAGTTGAATGGATTTGTACCCGCGACGCACTCCTCGCGATTGCTGCGGCCGTCGAGGTCTTCATCGCTCTCGGCAACAAGGGCGCCGGCATCGAAATAGGCCTCCCAGATGTCGTCGAGCCCGTCGTTATCGTAGTCGATGAATGCCCAACACGGGCTGAGCAAAAACAGGCCCAGCAGGGCGGATTTTATCATCGGTCGAAGCATGGCTGGGGAATAATAGCTGGAAAATCTTCCTTAGAGAGCATTTTCGAGATCGAAGGACCCTATATTTTCATTTCCTCGTGGCAGATACTCTCACGCGTCCCTGGCTGCCAAGCCATCATCAGGAGACGGTGAGTCTCGGGGCATACTTCCGTACCTTCGGTTTTGTAATACGTCATAAAGATGTTTTGGACACCCTTTTGCCGGATTCATGCAATACTCCACTCTGAATGCGTTCAAAAAGTCATAAAAAATATATAAACGTTAGGGTGCTGATATAATATACGTATCAAATGTACTTATGCAGATGATTACTCTGCGTCTGGATTTGATAAGTTCGACATGAAAGCGATACGGGTATGAAAAATAGTAAGGTTCCAGGTTTGTGCACGTTTCTGGCTGGCGGGCTGGTGGGCTGAGTGATCTCACGTCCATTCCCAATGCCGAAGACGCTGGAGAGTCCTTCGTAGCGCTACTCAACGAAATCCAACCGGGTCTAAAAGGCCTTTATTCGCATTCGGATTACCGGTGGCCGAGCGGATGATGTGCTGCAGGAGGCGAATCTGAAACTCTGGAATAAGCGGAGCCTCTATCAGGACGGAAGCAATTTTAAGGCCTGGGCGTTTAAGATCGCCCGTTTCAATATTCTGGTGGAATACCGGGATCGGCTGGTCTTTGTCGATGAGGAGGTGCTGCATGTTATGGAGCAGGAGGAAACAGCCAGCCTGGAAGGTAACGTGGGGCGTCTGGCTGGTTTTCAGGAAATTTACATGGAACTACCTGCCGATCATAAGGCGCTGCTTGCCGCGCGTTATGAAAAGGGCAAAAGCCTGGTTGATTACGCAGAACGCATGGGGATCAAGCCCGACGCTGCGCATAAGGCGATCTCGAGGTTGCGGCGCAAAATGTATGCGGCCACGCAGGAACGCCTGCCACGTCAATAGGCCCAGGCTGGCAGGCAATCGGTCAGGAATGTGCCGGACACGGTATAACGGTTTGCCCGATGACTGGTCGCTTCAAAGACCTCTTAGATTTGGCTCTGGACCATCGTCTGGACGTCGATGAACGTCTCGAGTTGGAGGGCTACTTACGATTTCCTCCTGATGCGCGGCAGTATTTCGCCGGTATGATGGAGCTGGCCAACATGATCTGCTGTACGATCTCTCATGGCGTGGCAGGTGCCTCCTTAATGGTGGTAGAAGATCGGGCCATTGACCAGAAAATCGCGGTTCGGTTTGCATGCCGGTCTGGCTTCGATGTCGAGGTCGACGGACATGAGGCGATCGCAAAATTCGAACCCTTTAAGTTGCAAGTAGTCATGTTGGACATGGTTTTGGAAGGTGGTCCGGATGGCCTGGCTACCTATCGCGCCTTGCGGGAACTCGATCCCGATGTTCGTGTTTTGATCTGCACGGGCCATGTTGAATCCGTGCGCGTGAAGCAGGCCTTGCTCGAAGGGGTGCGTGGCGTGTTGCAAAAACCGTACTCGCAGGATCAACTCGTCGCAGGTATTTTCCTGGCCTGTGGAGGCTGACATGATGCGGACGTTTTTCTCCAACTTTCTTCACCCTATGCCGGTCAGTTTTTTTCCATCCGGGAATATACAGTCAGTAGGTTGGTCGCTTGGGGGGCAACCTGCTCGACGGATGAAGTCGGATGGACGTGAAAAATGAAGCGCATGTGAAGCAGGGTGTGGACGGCCTCTAAGCCTGTTGAATGTATCCGTCTTCACGAAACGAGTTTCGCATGAATTTCCCTCATGTGAAAAAACACATCGGCGCCACGAGGATGCAATTTATTGCAGGCGCGGAAGTGATATATCCTCACCTCAATCCAATAGGGGACCGGCTTCGGCCGGTACCCGCTTTTTTTACCCCAGGACGTTTCGTCTAAGGGGTGGCTGTTGTGTCCAGTAGCTGACGGATTTTGCGGTAGATGATATCGAGCGAAAACGGCTTCTGAACAAAGATCGAATTGCTGGCTTTCAACTGGTCTTCACTCGGCACGTGTTCCGTATATCCGGACATATAGACGGTGCGCAGCTGCGGAAGGATAGCTCGGGCCGCTTCGTCCAGCTCATAGCCGCCCATACCCGGCATCACCAGATCGGTGACCAGTAAGGAGACGTCGGGCGTGTTGCGGATGAGCTCCAGGGCTTCTTCACCGTTTCCGGCCTCGAAAACCGAGAACCCTTTACTCGTCAGGTAGCGGGACAGTAACTCCCGGATATTTTCCTCATCTTCGGCGATAATGGTGCACTCCGAGGAACTGCTTTCAACGTCGGATTCGGTGCCCTCGATTTTGGGTACGGATTTCTGCGTGCTGGGGAGCAGGATGTTAAAGGTGGTGCCTTTACCCGGGCTACTCTCTACGTAGACCATGCCTTTAGACTGTTTTACGATGCCGTACACGGTGGCGAGTCCGAGACCGGTTCCTTTGCCGACTTCCTTCGTGGTAAAGAAGGGCTCAAAGATCTGAGCCTTTGTGAGATCACCCATACCGATACCGGTGTCACTGATCTGGATGAGCACGCAATTATCCGGTGCGACTTTCATCCGCGTGCGCATGGAAGGTTGATCGGGGTCGTCGTTTCCGGTTGTGATGACGAGCTTGCCCCCGCCCGACATGGCGTCGACGGCGTTGACGACCAGGTTGACCAGAACCTGTTCGATCTGGCCGGGATCCATGCAGACCTGCCAGAGGTCGGGATCCAGTCGGGTTTGGAAATCGATGTCGGGTGGGATAAGGCGGGACAGCATCTTCTGCATACTGTCGATCATCTGGTTGATGTTGATCACTTGCGGTGTCACAATCTGCTTCCGGCTGAAAGCCAGGAGTTGTCGGGTCAGCGATTCCGCGCGATGCGCCGTGTTTTTGATTTCCGCAATGTCTTCGAGCACCTTGTCCCCGGTATGGAGTCCGTGGAGAATGATCTCACTGTAATTGATAATAATCGTCAGTAGGTTGTTGAAGTCATGGGCCACGCCGCCGGCCAGTCGGCCGATCGCTTCCATCTTTTGCGCCTGGCGAAATTGCTCCTCGCTTAACATGAGTTCCTGCTGGATCCGCAAGTTCCGCAGCATGTATCGAATGCGATGGCTTTCCACGAACCAGTTGATGGGCTTCACCGTGAATTCGGTTGCGCCCGCTTCGTACGCCTGATTGATCGAATCCTCGTCATCCAGCGACGTCATGATGAGGATTTGGGTGAACTCGCCCTCGGGAAGGGCGCGGATTTTGCGGCAGAGATCGATGCCGTTTGCGTCGGGAAGCATCACGTCCAGGAGGACCACATCCGGATTTTCCTCGTTGAAGATCTCTATGGCATCTTTCCCGTTTTCTGCGGTCAGGACGGTAAAGCCTTCATTTTTGAGAAACTCTTCAGCCAGGGTGCAAAGGGTGATGTCGTCGTCGACAACGAGTACGGTTGGTTGCGTGAGTAAATCGATCGACTGTGAGGAGAGGGGGGGTTCGGTAACCATATTGCTGGCTGTGCCTTTCTGACTTTCGGTTAAAAACAGCACGTTGCATGCCACTTCATATCCTCCTGGGTCAGGATTCGAGGTTGTGGCACACATTGTGCTGATTTCACGTTGGAATAAGGGAAATCACGCCATTGGCATTACTTACTAGTAGTCGTAAATATCGAAAAATCGGTCTCAGGTTCAGGACGACTGTAGCCTTTTGGCTGGGGACGGTTCTCACTGTCGTGATTGTCACCTTCTTTTTCGTACGCTTTCAGAAAAACGCTTACCTTGAAGGCCTGAGTTCGCAGGGGATTGCGGTTGTAAACTATGCCAAGCGCCTCGCCAGTCAATACGGTGCCGAGGAGGAGACCCTGTTCGAGCTGGTTCAGGACCATGTCAAGAATGACCGTCGGGTTCAATACGTCGTGCTCACCCGTCCCTTGGATGAACTGGCTGCCCAGTTTGGATTGGATTCGGTGGTGATCAAGAATTTCGCCGTCGTACCGGATCGCTTGGCGGGTGCGGTTTTTGCGCCGAAGGAGCCGAAGGGTGGTACCGGATCGCTGCAGCAAAATCTCCTCCAGCCGGGTGAGGTGTACAACTACATGTATCAGTACGAATGGCCGGACAACCAGCGGGGCTGGATTCATGTCGGCTTGTCTACGGCGAAATTTCGAAGGGATGTCGGGTCGATGATTACGCAGAGTCTCGGCGTTGTGCTGATTTGTTTTACCATCAGCCTCCTCCTCGCCCTGCTTTTTGCGCGACGACTGCTCGGGCCCTTACTCCAGCTGGAGGACATGGTGCGCCGTGTCGCGAATGGCGATCTGGAGGTGCGTTCCGAAGTGCGTACCGGCGACGAGGTCGAAGAGTTGGCCCAATCGTTTAACGACATGACGCACGCCTTACGCAGTACGCATGATGCCTTGAGTCTGGCGCGTGAGCTCGCTGAAAAAGCAAACCAGTCCAAGTCCCAGTTTCTGGCGAACATATGTCACGAGATCCGCACCCCGGTCAACGGTATGGTCGGCATGTTGCGTTTGCTCGAGAATACCCGGCTGACCGATCGTCAGAAGCACTACGTGGGCACGGCCGTTAATTCTTCCGACACCCTGTTGCAGGTGATCAATGACATCCTCGACTTTTCTAAAATCGAAGCGGGCAAGTTAACCTTGGAGCGGCGTGCGTTCAACTTCCAGGAGGCCGTGGAAAGTAGTTTGCAGATGTTTCAGCTCGCCGCAGCGGCTCAGGGGATTCGCCTGCTCTGTGTTCAGGAAGGCTTTCTCCCCAGTCAGGTGATGGGGGATGAACTCCGGGTACGGCAGATCATCATTAACCTGGTCGGCAACGCACTGAAATTTACCCGGGCCGGACAAGTATCTGTGCAAACGCGTATGGTGGGGGATCAGGACGAATGCTCCAAGGTTGAGATCCTCGTTCGCGATACGGGTATTGGCATTCCGGAGAACAAGCAGCTACAGCTTTTTCAACCCTTTACACAGGCCGACAGCAGCACCACCCGGCAGTTCGGAGGTACGGGTCTGGGCTTGGCGATTTGCGCCGACCTGGTCGATTTGATGGAAGGTGAGATCTCGGTGGAATCGCAGCCGGGCCTGGGGAGCACCTTCAGAATCAGTGTCCCCTGGGAGGCCGTGGAGGAGGGCGGAGAATCGCGTGAGATCTCCTTTAATGGCCGGAATATGCTCGTGATTGAGTCCGATGAACCGACCCGTAAGTCCCTTATCAGCCAGGTACAATCCTGGGGGTTTTATGCCCATGGGTTTGCGACTGTGCGCGAGGCGATCGGTCTCCAGGAGCGCTTTGAACATGTTGATGTCGTGTTGATGAGTTTTGCCGACGATGATGAGATGAATGGGGCGGACCTGGCTGTACTGAAAGGTGAGCATGCCGATGCCGATTGGATTCGCATGCATTGGGTGGAGGATGAGCCTGCTGCGAACGGGATGTTCCATCGCAACCTGATCAAGCCTGTGATGCCTACAAAATTTCTGGACTGCCTCCTGGGGCGCGCCTCTACCCGTCCTCGGGTCGGGGATGAGGTCATCGTCAAGGTGCAGTACAAAGGCCGGGTCCTCGTATGTGATGATAACGAAATTAATCGCATGGTCGCCGAAGAGATCTTAAAGCAGCATGGCCTGGATGTGGATTGTGTTGAAGGAGGGATGGAGGCGCTCGAAGCCATTCGAGGGCGGGGTTATGATATGGTGTTTATGGATTGCCAAATGCCCGGCTTGGATGGCTTCGAGACCACTCGTTCCCTGCGGGCCCATGATGAAAAAGCCCGTAGTGGGGGGCAGCTGCCCATCGTCGCGTTAACCGCGCTTGCGCTCCCTGAAGACCGCGATCGCTGCCTTGCTGCGGGCATGGATGACTACCTGTCGAAGCCACTTGAGCCTGCGATGGTCAACCGGATGATTGAAAAATGGCTGTGTCAGGATCCCGTCGAATCGATTCCGGAATTGAGCGAATCGAACACCTCGCCCATAGAAGAGGCGGTGGGTGCGATGCCCCCGCGCAGGGAAGGCGAGTCATGCGTATTGGATTTTGAAGCCTTGCTAAAAGTTTGCGGAGCAAAACGTGATGTCGCTTACCGGATTCTCGAGATCTTTGTTCCACAAGCGGAGCAGGACATCGCCGGACTGGTTTCTGCCGTGGAGGAGGCCGATTACGCCGCGGTAAACCGACTCGCCCATCGCTTAAAGGGAGCCTCGGCAAATATCTGTGCCCGGCCATTCTGTGAGCAGGTCCGGATCCTCGAGCAGCAGGGCCATGTTGAGGAAGGTGATCTCCGCAGCTCCTATGCGGGCGTTTGTCATGCGTTTACCGAACTCGTCCAGGCCATCGATTTACTGCGTCAGGCTGCGGGTTGACCTGTTTTGAGACGGCATTAGCAAAATTGATCTTCCAGAACCCTATGGAGATTGGTAAAAATTTTTGATGATTCGGAAGGATCGGCGCCGACAGCCATTTTCGAACACATTACTTACGAATCTTACCGTTGTTGCATCTGTCGGCACAGTTCCTGCTTATAACGATAGCTGAGATGACGAAAAATACATATATTAATGGGTTTTGGTCTTCGCTGTTCGGGGGGAAGTCCACATGGCGGATCGCGCGCTTTTACAGGGTTTTGATTGTCACCAGCCTGCTGGTCTCCGCGTCTGGGGACGAAGCCATCAATGGCTTTCGCGACCTGCCTTTTGACGTGCCGATGGGGACCAGCGACGAGGTGACCCTGAACCTGGAAAACACCAGCCTCGTTTCGGTGCTGCATGCTTTTTCGCTCCAGACCGGACGCAGTATCGTCATCGGACCCGAAGTGGACGCGGTCGTAAATATTCGGCTGCGGAAAATTCCCTGGGAGGAAGCACTCGACGTGATGCTTCGGCCCTATGGCTATGGTTATACCCTGGTTGGTCAGACCGTCGTGGTGAACAAACAGGAAACCATTGCCGCTCAACAGACCACCGAGCCAATTGAGACGCGCGTCTTTCACCTGAAGTACCTCGATGCTTCGGATATCAAAGAGTTCATCTCCCCCCTTCTTTCGGAGCGGGGCCACCTGCAGGTCCTGACGACGCGGGGCCAGAAGGGCTGGGAGTTTGAGTCCAGTACCGGACGTGGCAGCTCCGGTGGATCCAAAGGCGTGGGCGCAGCAGGTAAGCGTGAGCGGGACCTCGATGAGATCCCTCCCGAGGCCTTGAAGAGCAAGTTGTTCATCGTCTCCGATATCCCTTCGGTGATCACCGCCATTGAAGCCATTCTGTATGAAGTCGACAAGATGCCGATGCAGGTTTTGATCGAAGCCAAATTTGTGGAAGTGAATTCAGATTTTCTACGGGATATGGGAGTCGAGTTCGGAACCGGTCCCAATGCCGTGAGCAATCCAGAAGTACAGCCCTGGCAGGTGCGCCGCGATGCCGCGAGCAGTGAAATATTTGGTGTCGGCCTCAAGCAGTCCGGTGGCGGAGTTACGCCGGGCGCCTTTGATGCCCAGAGTCTCTCCCTCGCACCGGCAGCGCCTTTTAACAGCGGCATGTCGTTTGTCTTCCAGCGGCTCACCGATGCGCAATTCGAGGTTGTTCTGCATATGCTGCAGGAAGATGACTCCTCCAATGTGCTCTCCTCTCCGAGCATCGTCACCCTGAACAACCAGGAAGCGAGTATCATCGTCGGAACCAAATTTCCCATCATCAGCTCCAGCACGTCAGGAGACAGCGCTACCGTCTCTACCAGTCTGGAGTACTACGAAAATATCGGCATCCAGTTGAATGTGGTGCCCCAGGTGTGTGACGGCGATTATATCAGCATGATTGTTCACCCGGCGGTAACGGACCAGATCGGGGTTGCCGCTGCGCGTACGGGTACGGAAGGGAATGTTCCCCTCACCGAATACCCGATCCTCTCCACCCGCGAGGCGGAGACGCAGATCATGTTACAGAATAATCACACCCTGGTGATCGGTGGCTTACTCGAAGAAAAAGAGAAGGGGACCGTATTGAAAGTCCCCTTTCTCGGAGACATCCCGGTGCTCGGTCGGGTCTTCAAGCGGGATACCGTCAGTGAAGCGAAGCTCGATCTACTCATTTTCCTGACCGCCCGGATTGTTACGCCGTATGATTCCGTCGAGACCGCACCCAATGCGCGCTATCGTCCGCCGGTATCCACCGCGATTCCTACCCGGCTCGATCCCGTTCGTAAGCCCCCGGTTCGGCTGTCCGAATTGGCCATGCGTCGCAAGGCGACTCGCACGGAGGCGGTTCCCATTGTAAGTGAGGCCCCTGCGCTTGCCGTGAGCGAGCCGCTTGTGCCGCAAAAGGTTTCGTACGTTTTGCCCGCGCCGATTCCGGTGGTTAATGAGCCCTGGCCGGCCACCCGGCAGATTTCGACCCTTGAAGAGCGCCTGGCCTTACTCGACCATGAAATGCAGGAGCGGGAAGTGGATCGGGATACGACGCAGGTGATGCCGCAAAGCCTCGCCCTCCAGAGCGTCGCCCCGGCACCCAGTCTCCCGCAACGTGCGTTCGCTCCGGAGGCGGGTAAGTGATTTCTCGCCAGGCATCGCAATTAGCTGATGCGAGCAGTGTGGATATATTTCGTATACTCAAGCTCGACCAGCGTGACCTCGTGACCGTGTTGGATCGTCAACTGGTGACACGCCAGAGCGTGGTCGAGATTCTGGTCGAATGGAACCTGGCCGATGATGAGGACATCGCCCAGGCCGCTTCCGCTGTTTACAACATGCCGTTTCTGTCGGTCGACGAGGATTTTTTGCTCGAGACGGAGGAGGTCAAGCTGGTGCCGGAGTCTCTCGCCCGCCGCTTTACCCTCGTTCCGGTAAAAAAAGACTCTGATCGCAGCCTTTACATCGCGATGCAGGATCCCATGAACCTTGAAGCGCTGGAGGCCGTACGCTGCTGTACCGGCCTAGAGGTCCGTCGGGTGATCAGCAGTCGTTCACGCATTTTGCGCGCAATTGATAAGTACTACACGGAAGACACGCACATTGAACGTAACCTGAAGGATATTCTCGACCTCGAAACCGAGGAAACGCCGGAAATGATTAAGGACAATCTGGATGCCAACCAGTTGCGAAACCTCGCCAACGATGCTCCGGTCGTCCGTTTTGTAAATTTGTTGCTGATGCAGGCCGTCCGTGATGGTGCGAGTGACATCCACTTTGAGCCCGGCGAAAAAAGCGTGACCGTTCGCTTGCGTATAGACGGTGTGTTACGAGAAGTGACGCCCCCTCCGAAACGGTTGTATCAGGCGATTGTCAGTCGCATCAAAATCCTTTCCGATATGGATATCGCCGAGCGTCGCCTTCCCCTGGACGGACGTTTTATGTTCCGAATCCAGGATCAGAGCATCGACGTGCGTGTCTCGTCCCTGCCCGAAGTGTTTGGTGAGAAGCTGGTGCTCCGAATCCTGGATCAGAGCAGTCTGAAAGTCGATATGACCGATGTCGGATTCGAAGCGAAAATGCTCAAGCGCTTTCAGGATGTGTTGCACAGCCCCCATGGGATCATCCTGATCACGGGCCCGACCGGTAGCGGAAAGACGACGACGCTGTACAGTGCGTTGAACTTTGCCAAAACCCCGGAACGCAATATTCAGACCGTCGAGGATCCGGTTGAGTATCAGCTGGATGGCGTGAACCAGATGTCGATCAAAGAACGTATCGGCCTCGATTTTGCCCGCTGCCTGCGGTCCATCCTCCGTCAGGATCCGGACGTGATCATGATTGGCGAAATGCGCGATGCGGAAACATCGAGCATCGCCATGCGCGCGGCGCTGACCGGTCATCTGGTTTTGAGTACGCTCCACACCAACGACTCGACCTCGTCTTTCAGTCGCCTGCGGGATATGGGCGTTGAGCCTTATCTCGTCGCCGCGACAGTCAAGCTGGTGATCTCCCAGCGCCTGATTCGGCGCTTATGTACCGGATGCAAGGTGGAGACCACCCCGGATCCGGAAAGCATCCGTATGGTGGCGAGTACGCATCCGGAGGTTCGGGACTGGACCTTCTATAAGGGCGAGGGATGTGAAATTTGCGGAGGAACCGGCTACAAAGGTCGGATTGCCGTACTCGAGTTTCTTGAAATGTCAGATGCACTGCGGGAGTTGGTCCTGGAGGGGGTCGGAGATACCCCGGTGCGGAAACAGGCGGTCAAGGACGGGCTGGAGACCATTTCCATAAATGCACTGCGCAAGCTCGAGCTCGGGGTGACCACGATCGAGGAGGTCCTTCACGTCTGGCCCATCCGAAGCCAGTCAGAGGAGGATGCCAGCAGTGAATGAGGTCTTTGAATATACGGCGAAAGATCTGAAGGGCCGGACCTTGAAATCGTTTGTCGAGGCGGGAACCCGTCATGAAGCCTTGGATGTGTTGCACGGCAAAGGCATGACGGTGATGAAGATGGACCGGGCTACGGGTCATGCCATGCCGAGTATGCCGGTGAATACCGCCCCTGTTCGCACCAAAAAAGAGGCGAAGCGTGAGGCGCCAACAGGAAAAATTCCGGTCGCCCATCTCTCTGAATTTTGCCGACAGCTGACGATTTCGGTCAGCGCCGGTGTCCCGCTGGCCGAATCGCTGGAAATGATCGCAATGGATGTTGAACACACCGGACTCAAGCGAGTGCTTGGCGTGATTTTGGAAGATCTACAGGCCGGGGCGAGTTTTTCCGATGCACTCGAACGGCACTCCGCCGCTTTTGGGACCCTGTTTTCCCCCCTGGTGCGCTCCGCGGAGGCTGCCGGAAGTCTGCCGGAAACCTTATCTCAACTCGCCGATTACATGGAATCTCGCGAAGCGCTGCGCCGCAAGATTCGCGGGGTGACGACCTACCCGATCTTTATGTCGGGCTTCTTTGTCATCGTCTGTATTGTGATGACGGTGGTCGTATTGCCGCGATTCAAGGAGGTCTTCGGCGGCATGGAAGCCCAGTTGCCACCTCTCACCCGCTTTGTTTTTGCAATAAATGGGTATCTCCTCAGCAATGCCTTGTGGATGGTCCCCACCATTCTTACCGTGATTGTGGCATCCGTCATTTACCTGCGTACGGAGAGCGGTATCTACCGCTTCGATTCGCTGAAATTGAATATGCCCATCATCGGCCCATGCGTGCGCAAGCTGACTGTCGCCCGCTTCTGCCGGAACCTTTCCATCATGGTAAAAGGGGGCGTGCCCATCACGACCGCGCTCGAAATCTCCTCAAGCATCTGTGGCAACAAGGTGGTTGAACGCTCCCTGCTCGATGTGTTGGAGCGGATCATGACCGGATCGGATATTGCCTCCAGCCTGGGTGCCGAATCAGTTTTCCCTCACCACATGGTTCGCATGGTTGCGGTGGGCGAGCAGTCAGGCGAACTCTCCCAGGTGCTCGAGCAAATATCGGTTGCCTATGAGCGTCAGGCCGAGAGCAGCGTGACCATGGCCGCTTCGTTGGCCGAGCCCATATTTATTTGCGTCTTTGGAGCTTTGATCCTCTGTATGGTCATGGCTATTTATCTCCCCGTCTTCACCATCTCAGGCCATGCCTGATATGTATGAAATGCTCTGTTACATCCGAATTTTGAATGAAAATAAGTCCTCCCGAGACCCTGATGGTCTGGGTAACGAAAACAAAGAAAGGAACGCATTATGAAAATGCACATAAATAAGCAGGGTTTTACCCTGGTTGAGCTCATGGTGGTCGCCGTTATTGTCGCCATCCTCGCCTCCGTCGCCATCCCCCTGATGACGGCTAACAAGAAACGCGCGATGGCTACAGAAGCTGAAGCCGGTCTTGGCCATGTACGCACAGCGCTGCGGGCCTCGTTTGCACAGACTTCTGCGTATAACGTAGATCTCGATGGTGGGGCGATTGCCGTCGGTGCCATTGCTGGCGCAGTTCCGGGTATCAGTGTCGGGGACCTGGATGGTCGCTACTTTGATGATACTGCGTACACGATTACGGCCATTGGCGCCAATACCTATTCGATCCAAGCCAGCGGTACGGCTTCGACCGCGCCTCAGGCCGCCGACGTTGCTGGCGTTGTCATCGCATTGGATGATGCCGGGGCATTTACTCGAACGGGCCTATAAGCCCGACTCTCTTCGTTAACCCTATGCATCTCAGGGTGGCGCGATTGTGGTCACACAGTACGTCACGCGGGCTGACAAGGTGCGTTATGAAAAGAAAACCACATAATAAATATGTTCGCTCCGGGTTTACCCTGGTCGAACTAATGGTGGTGGCCGTTATCGTAGCCATTCTGGCCGCGGTTGCGATTCCATTAATGGGTAAGTCTACGAAGCGAATGATCGCCACGGAGGCTGAATCCACGTTGGGGCATATTCGAACTGCGCTGCGTTCTGCGTATGTGCAAACCGATGCGTATAATAAGAATCTCGATGGCGGGATCATCGGAGCCGGTCCGGTGGTGGGCATCGTGCCGGGCCTCAGCATTGGAGATCTGGATGGCACCTATTTCGACGATGCCGCCTACGCGCTGACCCTCGTCGGACCGAACACCTATACGATCACGGCCACGGGTGATAACTCAACCGCTGGGCGGGCTTCGGAGGCCGCAGGCGTCTTGATTACCCTGGATGAAACCGGAACGTTCACCCGATCCGGACTATAAAGACGATGTTGCGCGCCAGAACTTACCAGGAGGATATTGCCGGTCTTGACATGACAGACCGGTATATTTCCGTTGCGCGCCTGGTGATGAATGGACGTAACCGAATCGTTTTGTGCAATGCGGGCTGGGTGGAGGTCGATCCAGATGCCACGGATCACGAACGCGCGCTGGCGATTCGTCGTTTGTGGAAGCAGTGCGGTCTTTCGACCTACACGGTTTGCAGTTGTTTCCGCAGTCGGAAGTTGCTGACCCGACGTTTTGACTTCCCGGGGAGTTCGGTGGGCGAGTTGAACGCACTGCTGCAGACGGAATTGACGGACCTTCTCGGCGCCGGTCACGCGCCGTATTTTCTGGATTGGCACCTGGATGCGTATTCGGTTGCTGGTTCCGAAAATTGTCGAGGGCTGTTTGTGGCGGCTCCACAGGTGGATGTCGATCGCCACCTGGCTTTATTGAATCTTGCGGGTCTGTACCCGGCTGTGCTGGATATCGCCAGCACCAGCATCGCGAATTTATACTTGGAGCTGAATGGTCCACCCGATGAAGGCGAGACGATTGGATTAGTCAATCTCTCGGATCACTCGGCGGACGTAGCCCTGCTTTCAGGAGGCCCACAGCTGCATGCATACACCGCGATCTCCCTCAGCGAACCCTGGGAGAATAACCTCGACTACTTAGCCGGAAATGTCCGTGACCTGTTGGAGTATGCCCGGCATAAATTGCATTGGCAATCGGTCGACCGGCTGCTGTTTACCGGGCGGGAAATCCCGCTCGACTTTATCCGGGAGCGCCTGGGTCTGGAAGGGTTGTTGGAAACCTGGGATCCTTCGGTACAGTTGTCGAGTCGCATTCGCAGTCGCAAATCGCGGCATCAGTTAAGCGAGCAGCAAGGGCAATTACTGACCACCAGTCTCGGAGCTGCTTTGCGGAGGGTGAATCATGCCGCCGTTTGAGCTGAACCTGATACGGGACATCGTGGTTCCGCTTGCGCGGAGACGCGTATATCTCAATGTCATGCTCGGGTATTTATTCCTGTGCGGACTGGGCCTGGTCATCGTCTTCAGCCAGGCCACCCGGCAGTTCATTTGCACCTCCGATCAACAGAAAGATATCCAGCGGGTCGAGCAGGAATTCAAGGCCTTGCACCCGCAGCAGGATGATATCATGGATTATGCATCGCTGCTCCCGCGCAATTTAAAGAGCCTGGGCAAGACGATCGGTTTGCTGGAGACCGACATTGGTTCGCGCGTAGACCTCGCCCGGGTGCTGGTTGGCGTCACCGCGCCGCTACCCGTCGAGGCGCTGCTGATCGACGTGCGGCTCGCGGTGGATAGCCGCATACTCAGTTTCGAAATTGCCATGCCCATTCAGGAGGGGGGCGCGCCCCTGTACAACGCCAGCGAGCTCGTCGCGATCTGGCTCGAGGATCAGGAATTGATGGAGCAGGTTATCAGCATATCCGCCGTCGCCAGTCGTCGTCGGCTCGTGGCCGGCGATGCCTATTTTGTGATTAAATTTTCCGGCGAGTTGAAGCCGAAGGCGACCTGATGGACTTCGGCTATTTCAAACGAAGTCGTAAACGCTTTTGGAGCTGGCTGGTAACCCCGCCGCTCCTGATGGGTCTGGTGTACGCCATTTCCTCTTATCACAGTTACGCGGTCGGTAAGGAGTTAAACGCCCGCCTGGAAGTCTTGTCCCTGATTCCCCAGATGGAGGAGGGAACGAGCATGGGGAAGGAGGCGCTGAGTCATTTTCGCGGTGAAGCGGCATCTGCGGATATCATATCGTCCGACCTTCAACGCATCGCGACCGCCGCCGGGTTCCGGATCGACTCCCTGCTCACCGCGGAGCCGCGCTCCCGCGTAGCACCTTCAACCGAATTCTCCAAGCTGGAGTTCAAAATCATCGGCGAGACCAGTCTTGTGGCTTACATGAAATTTTTAAACGAGGTGCAGAAGCGGCAGCAGGGCTTGAGTCTCATTAACTGTGGCGTCGTGTTCAAGGCGTTTCGACCTCATCCGGTGTACCAGGCGGAAGTGACACTGCTGTTGCATAAGGTGACCATGTGAGGGCGCTGATATGGAAGACGTAAAGGGTCAGATCGTCCGCATTGCGGGTGCATCCGCTGTCGCGCTGGCCGTGGTACTCGTAATCCCTCTGGCGAAACGTCTGGGCGAAGATCGTGAACCCAAGGTGGACAATCCCATCGCCTTTGAAAAGGAGTTGGAGATCATGGACATGAAGGTCGACGGCATGAATCAGATGATCGCTCAAAAGAAGGACGAAATCGACTGGAGCTTCCACGAGCAGCTGGACGTCCAGAGAGTGAGGGTGGTCCCGATCCCGATTGAGCTGGTCGAAGAGGACGGGGAGGTGGTGGAGCTTGCCCCGGAAGTGGCGCCTCCGGTCGTCTCGCCAACCTTGGCGGAACGGGTGGCCGCTTTGACCCTTACCGGCATCGCCTGGAGTGATACCCAACCCCTGGCCTTCATTGGCGGGAAAGTTCTCCGAATAAATGATGAAATTGAAGGGCTTATGGTCGTCGAGATCCAGCCCGCGAGTATTCGCCTGATGGACACGAAAGGAGCGTTAACGCGGATCGTATTGTATGAACGTTAATCTTGAATTTGAGGCCGAGTCATCGCGATCGGGTATTGGCCTCATCGAGGTCATGTATGCCATGGTGATCTGTTCAATCATGGCAATCAGTGGGGGGGCGTACCTCGCCTATTCGCTGATGCAGGGATACGTGTTGAATCAACGCCTGCATGCCATGGAGGCTACGCACGAACGGCTGGAGCGCCTGCGCAGTGCATCCTACGACAAGATCAAGCCACTCAATCTCGACTATGCTCTTTACTATATCGAACGGAGCGGGACGAAGTGGGTGGTGAATGTCAGCGATCCGAATGAAACGTATCCCCTAATCGGATTACAGATGCCGATCCAGACGACGGTGCAATACAAGGATATCGATGCAGGTGTTCCCAGTTATGATTACCTCCACGTGGTTGTTCGAACCGGGTACAGGAGTGGGCAGCCGGATCGGGTTAAGCAGGAGACCTACCTTGTCCCGTAAAGGTCTATACCATTCAAGGCGAGCAGGCTTCACGCTGGTGGAAATCCTGGCCGCGACCGCTGTGAGCAGTCTGCTCGTCCTCGCACTGGGGATCATGTTGGTCAAGGGGTATGAGGAAGTTGCGGCGCGGACCGCCTTCCTGGACTTGCAGACGGATGCCGCAATTTCAATGGAGACGATCCGGTATGCGGTGATGAATTCTAACGAAACCAATATTGTGCTCGGGGCGAGTGCGATTGATTTTCAGGAGGGCGCAACCACGAAACGAATTGAAGCCCAGGGAGCAAATCTGGTGTTCGATCCGGACATCCGTGTCACGGGAGATGAGGCGATCCTCGTCTTCGGCCGCTTGACCGCCTTCGTACCCATTCTGGAGCCCGGTATCGGGATCGATTTCTCCCTGGCCTTGACCGATGGCGAGTTCTCGCAAACCTACCATTCATTGGCGGGGTTCAGAGAATGAAGGGCCGGAAACGATTTGCGCATGCGGCCTCACGGGGATATGTTCTTGGACTGGTCTTGGTGGTTGTCGTGGTCTTTAGCCTGGTGCTGATTGCCATCGTGTCATCCAATGATGCCGCAGCAAGAGACGCTGGTAAGCAGGCGAATCGCTTACAGGTGAATTGGGCGGCGGACGCAGCGGTGAAGCAGGTTGTTCGGCGCCTGGAAGTCGATTCATCCTTCCGAAAGAACCCCTACGTGGTCAATGGGCAGCTTAATCATGTGGATTTCAGTGTGATGGTAGCCGGTGGGCCGACAATTTACAAAGTTCAGGCGACCAGCGACTCGGGTCAATGGCAGCATAAGGCGAGTCAGGCCATAACCCTGCCTGCCTCCCTTGCCGCCGGATGATGACTGATTAGAATAATCTTAACTCTGCAAGAATATATGAAAAATCGAAAAAGCCATGCTGCCTCGAAAGGTGGATATTTGCTTGGAACCGTGATGGTTGTCATGGTCGTGTTCAGTCTGGTACTGATTGGCCTCCTCAGCCGAACCCAGGCGAAGTCCGTGGAGGTCGGTGATCGGCTAAGCAAGCGACAAGGGCTCTGGACGTCTGAAGCGGCGATCAATCAGGTGATCCGGAGACTTGAAGTGGATTCCTTCTATCGAAATAATCCATATGCCCTAAGCGGAACACTCAATCATGTCGACTATGAGGTGACGGTGACCCGCAATGGCGATGAGTTCACCATTCTGGTGAAGACCGAAGGCTCTTCCGCAAAACCGATACAACAGATCGTTGAAGTAAGCGAGAGCAGTTTGCACGAGACCTTCCAAGACTATGCTGTATTCATCGAGAATGGAAATCTTTACCGGGGGGATAACTCCATAGTGAATGGTGAGATCTGGCCGCCCCTGCCTATCGATGCCGATCCGATCGAACCCAGCCTTGTGCCAACCATGCCGCTGTTGGATACGGAGTATTACAAGGTGCTGATCGATGAAGCCTCAGTTTATGGTATTACAGCACCTCCCGCTAATCTCGTCCTCGAGGGCGATGTACTCTTGCAGGGTGACCATGGTTTTAACTCCATCAGTGGCGAGGGACGCCTGATTTGTTCTGGCAACTTGAGTTTCGGAAGTGGGGCTATCATCGGTCCTGATATCGAAATAATTTCAGGCAAGGACCTTTACTTGAGTAGTGGAGTCTCTGGCGGAAAGAACGTTCGATATTTCGCCGCAGGTGGTCTGCGGGTTGATATCGGTTCAAAGCTCAACGTGGGTACAATACTGATAGGTCTTCAGGCAGTCCACACGGGTACCAATGTCGAAATTCTGGGTATCATTTATTCGGGTGGAGACACCCTCATTCGATCGGGCTCACAGATCTATGGCAGTGTGGTCAGTGCCCAATCCGTGACCTTGGAGGCAAATGCAGGGATTACCCATGAACCCAGCCAATTCCCGGCAGAGACCGCGGATGGGCTTCAGGCCAGTGAAGAGATCCAGGCCGTAACCCGCTCCTGGATGGAGCTTTAAACCGGTATGGAACCGGATACCATTAGGAGTTAATTATGAAGAATACTTTGAAGTTACTGGTTTGGCTGACGTTGTCTGCGGGTTTGTGTGCGCTGTGCGCCAGTTGTGAAACCTCGTCCGGCTCCAACACCGGCTTGACCGTTGCGCCCTCATCCACCGAGCTCGAAGGGGAGTCTGCCGTCTTGTTCACCGCATCCGGCGGATCGAATATCACCTCATTCCTCCCCCTCCGCTGGTCGGTAGGAGATCCCTCGCTGGGGAACATTGTCAGCAGCTCCGGATTGTCCGCAGTCTATCGCAGCACCGGCAGGGCCGGATCCAATTCGATCACCGTTCGCGATCAAGCCGATAATGAAGGACTCGCACTGGTCAACCAGGGTGCGCCGGTGGTGGTCGAACCTACACCGGAGGTCGATCCCCCGGAAACCCTCCCGATCGGTGTAACGCCTATTCCCACTACGACTACCACAACGATTGTGATCACAAATGCCACCAGCTCAACAACCGGAGCGGCTTTAACGCCTACTCCCTGATGCCGGGGATTGACAGGCGCGGAGGATGCGGCAGCCTGCCCCTATGACAATCCGCATCGCTGCTATCCTCGTCTCCCTGGTGATGTCGCTCCATGCGGCCCCGCCAAATATTATCTACATCCTCGCCGACGATGCCGGGATGGGCGATTTTGAATGCTTCCAGGGAACGGTCATTCCCACGCCCAATATCAACCGCATGGCCGCCGAGGGGATGAAGCTCACCCGGCATTATTCAGGCAGCACGGTTTGCGCACCTTCCCGCTGCGTTCTGCTGACCGGTCTACACGCGGGCCATTGCCGCATCCGCGGAAACTCTCCGGGGCTCATGCAGCCCGAGGATGTCACGATCGCCGAAATACTGAAAGCGGCGGGCTATCGCACCGGTAACATCGGCAAGTGGGGCCTCGGAAATCCGCCCCCGCTGGATGACCCCGCCCGCAACGGCTTCGACTATTTCTACGGCTACGTCAGCATGTGGCACGCACATAATTTCTATCCGGAATTTATCATCCGAAACGGCGAGCAGGTACCCTTGCGTAATGAGGTTTATCCCCAATGGAAGAACACCGATGGCCGCGGCATCGCCCGGGTTAAAAAGGATTACGTACCCGATCTCATGGCCGAGGAAGTGGTGGCCTTTATCGAGCGCAACAAGGCCGGTCCCTTTTTTCTCTATTACGCGTTTAATACGCCCCATGCGAACAACGAAGCGGGCCGTAAGGATAATCCGGCACCAGAGAAAGGTATGGAAGTGCCAGACTTCGGAGCGTTCGCCGATACGGATTGGCCGCCTCAGGAAAAAGGATTCGCCGCCATGGTTGCCAACATCGATCGCGACGTCGGTCGGGTCCTCGATACACTCAAAGCCCTCGGTCTGGAGAAGAATACCCTGGTCATGTTCTCCAGTGACAATGGCCCGCATCAGGAAGGCGGACACCAGATGGAGTTCCACAATTCCAACGGCCTGTACCGCGGGATGAAGCGCGACATGTACGAGGGTGGGGTGCACGTGCCCGCCATCGCCTGGTGGCCGGGGACGATCAATGCCGGCCGCAGCTCCGACCTCCTCTCCGGCTTCCAGGACATCCTGCCGACCTTCGCGGAGGTTGCAGGCGTACAGGTCCCCGAAAACATCGATGGTCTCAGCATGCTGCCGACCCTGACCGGAAAAGGTCAGCAGGCCCGGCACAAAACCCTCTACTGGGAGTTCACCGAGCAGGGCGGCAAGCGCGCCTTGCTCAAAGGCGATTGGAAAATCGTCCAACTGAAGCTCGCAGCCGCTACGCCTGCCTTGCCCGAACTCTACAACCTCAGATCCGATCCCGAAGAAAAGCAGAACCTCGCCAGCCAGTATCCGGAAAAGGTCCAGGAGCTCCTCGCCCTGATGGATCAGGCCCATACCCCCAGCAGTACATATCCGCTCTTTCCGTCTGAAAAGCCGTAGCTTGGCTGTCCCCAGCCGAGGTCCCCTCCGACCTGTCCTTTCTTCGCTTTCACGGTCCCGGCCTTCTTGGCTTTCACGGTTTCGTGAGCCTTTTCTAATCAACCGGCTGGGAAGCCGGTCGCGCCAACACGGCGTAGGAACGCCATGCTCCAGCTCACAACCCTGCGGTCTGGTACTCGCTCACCACTCTCATGTAAATTCGCCGCCGCCCCCCGGGGTGGTATAGCGCGTGGCGCAACCGCACATCATCAAGGGGATGAGGCAAAGCAGCATTCGATTTATAATTTGCATGGTGTTTTCCTGTTTGTTGTTTGGTTCAGCTTGCGCCGCGACGGTTTCCTCGGCCAGAACCGCCAAGAGCTTTCGCCGTCGGATCAGATCCAACGCCGTATTTTTGATCACCGGATACAGATGCGATTTCAAATTGCTGCTCAGATCGAAGCCTGGAAATCGCCCGAAGAAATACGCAAACACATCCTGTGCGACCTCCTCCGCATCCCCATTTTCACCCGTAATCTTCCGCGCAACCCCGAATACCCACGCCCGATAACGAAAATACAGCGCCTCCATCGCCGCAGTCTCACCGCGATTTCCCGCTTCGATGAGCGCCTCGTCCGTCCGACCGTCCTCCATGACCCGACCATAACCGGCCCTCCGAAAAAGTGGAGCATGGACTTTCGAGTCCGTGTCGCAGGCCTGAGCTTCCCCGCCCGGGTGATCCCGTTCCGATCATAGGAACGGTTTTAAAAAAAGCTTCCGTTGATTGGAAAACCTGTGTGAGGTAGCCTCTCACCCAATCCGAGCATTTTATGGCAAAACAATACTGGTTAATGAAGTC